>WRKK01000134.1 GCA_009782245.1 Defluviitaleaceae bacterium
CGGTCGCCCCTACCTGACCGCCGTCAGGCGGGCGGGTGGCGTTTTTGTAGGGGCGACCGTCCTCGGTCGCCCGTTTTTCCCTCCGATTTTAGCTTAAGTATACGCAGGTGGGGCGAACGTCCCCGTCCTGCCTTTCGGCAGACAGGTCGCCCGTTCCGTCTGGTTCATAATGGTTCAATAAAAGTGTACGCCATACCCGAATTTTTTCCAACAAAAATAAACATTCTGCGACTTCCACAGAAATTTTTCACACTAAAAACCGCAAAAAAACTTAAAAAACTTGCGAAACATTTTCAGCTACACATCTACACAACGTCCATACCGCCAGCAACAGCGATATTTTGCCCAGTTATATAACTAGATGCGTCCGACAGCAGAAATGCCGCCGTTTGGGCAATATCCTCGGCGTGAGCAACTCTGGCAAGCGGAATACTTTTTGCCTGTTGGTCGAACATATCTTTTATAACGTCGTCGGGCAAGCCCAATTTTGACCAAACAGGAGTATCCACCACGCCAGGCGAAATCGCATTTACACGAATTTTCCTCGGGGCAAGTTCCACCGCCAGCGAGGGAATCATTCCAAGCAAAGCACCACGACTGCCCGAAACCAACGAGCCGCCCTCAACCCCTTTTTTTACGCCAACGCCAACCGTAAACACCACCGAGCCGCCCTCCGTCAGCAACGGCAACAAACTTTGCAACGTAAAAAATTGCCCCTTGGTGTTCACGTTGAAAAGCATATCCCAATCCGATTCCCGCACGGTTGCCAGCGGAATCACTTTTGATAGCCCCGCATTAAGGAAAATGCCGTCCAATTTGCCAAATTCTGCCTTAATTTGCTGGGTAAGCTGCTTGGTGTCCTCCAAAGAGCCTGTGTTAGCTTGCAAAACTAAAGCGTTTTCGCTCAACTCTTTTTTGGCACGCTCTATTCTTATTGAATTTTGACCTGTTACAATAACTTTATGCCCCTGCGAAAGCAACAATTTTGCCGTTGCTAAGCCAATTCCGCTTGTTCCGCCTGTTATCAATATTATCATGCTATTCCCTCCGAATCAAACTTGTTGATTTTATTCCACCTTAATTTTACAACTTTTTTTGGAAAATAGCAATAGTTGCGAATATAAAGTTGAAAATTTTGCGTGTTGCAAAAAAAGGCAAGAAAATGCCTTTTTTTGCAATTTTTTTGCGATTTTTTTTGCGATTTTACAATCCAATTATTTTTGCAACTTTTTGCCCGTATTGCCCATATTACTCATACCGCAAGGCCTCGATTGGATCAAGCAAAGCCGCCTTACGTGCGGGATAAACCCCAAAAATAATCCCAATCAAGCTAGAAACAATTACCGTGCCGATAACAATGGCAACATCAACCGCTGGAGTCATATCGATTATGCCGCCCAACGCAAAGCCGCCGTAATAGCCTAGCACAATGCCGATAAGTCCGCCAGTTGCCGTCAAAATAATTGCTTCCACCAAAAACTGAAATTGGATATTGCCGTCCGTTGCACCCAACGACTTGCGAATGCCGATTTCTCGGGTGCGTTCGGTTACGGTTACAAGCATTATGTTCATAACGCCGATTCCGCCCACTATCAGCGAGATTGCCGCAACAAGCCCAACAAACCCCGTTATCATGCCCAAAATATCGTTTACCATGTCAACCTGGCTCATCATCGATTGCACATTGTAGCGGTCTTCGTTGCCGTGCATTATCGAGAGCATTCTTGCTAGTTCGTAACCTGTTTGGTCGAGCCGCTCTAATTCGCGCGAGTTCACGAAAATTGCATCTACAAAATTGTTGCCCCTAAAATTACTGCCCTGCAACAGCGTTATCGGTATGTAAATTGTGGTTGGCATTTGGAACATTCCCGCCATCATGTCAATATCACGGAAAACGCCGATAACTGTCAGTTCGATTGCCCCGCGGTCGTTGATAACCCGAATGCGTTCGCCGACAACGTCCGCCCTGCCGAAAACGTCCCGTGCAAGCCGTGCGTCAATTACGGCGACTGGTGCGGCGTTTACTACGTCAATATCCGCCAAAAATCGCCCTGCCCTAACGTCAACCTCTTGAATTTCACGGAAAGATTGCGTTGTGCCTAAAACGCTGACCCGTGTGGATTCTTGCGGGTTTCGCAAAACAACCCGTGCGTTTTGGCTAGATATTGGGCTAACGCTGTCCACGCTTGGGTGCGACATCAAAAAATTGGCACTTTCCACGGTCAGCAAGTCTCTTTGCGTTATGCTTGCCGAGTTTTGTCCGCTCATGGAAACCTGCATTGCACCCGCACCGATTCCCGCAAACAGCTCATTTACGCTATTTTGGAAACCTTGCCCCAACGAGGTTATCATTATAACCGCCGCAATTCCTATGATTATGCCCAACATCGTCAAAATTGACCGCATTCTGTTGGCAAAAACGGAATATATTGCGGAAGTTATGCTTTCAAATACGTTCATAAAATCACTCCTGTTTTATATTTTTTGCTGAACGCCAGCGGCTTTCAAATATGCGTTCGCACTAGTTTTTTTGCGGATTTTTCCGTCAATAGCAAAATTTTTTCCCAAAGTTGGACTATGCCAAACTTCGTGGTCGCCTTTGCCGTACCGCACAAAATAACAGCCGTTTTGCGATAATATTGATTTAACTTGTTTCGTAAAATCTGCCATTAGCTGATTTCTCGTGGTTTCCAAGAAATAGCCCGCAAATTTTCGGTGCGTTCAGTTTGAAAAGAAACCTCAACATTGCCGACATAGCCAAAATTTAGTTCTAGCATTTCCAACATTGCAATTTTCACACGCTCCACAAGTGCATCAAAAGAGCCAGATTCCAAGGTTAAGCCGATTGGCTCGCCTTGCTCTGTTTTCGCTTCGGAAATCCAAAGCCCGTCATCCCATTTTACATTTACAACGCATTTCATAAAGTTCACTCCTTGTGAAATTTTGGCTTAGTTGTGGCTTTTTCATAACCCCGCCTGCACAGGATTCTCCACAACTTCATCACTAACAATCCGCCCGTCCCGAAACGCCACAATCCTATTAGTATGCGATGCAATTTCAGGCTCGTGCGTAACCATTACGATTGTTACGCCCTCACGGTTCAGCCGCTGGAAAATTCCCATTATTTCCTCGCCAGAGCGGCTGTCCAGGTTGCCCGTTGGTTCGTCGGCAAGAATAATCGCAGGTTCGTTGACAAGTGCCCGTGCAATCGCAACACGCTGCTTTTGTCCACCAGACATTTCGCTGGGTTTGTGGTGGATTCTGTCGGTTAAGCCAACTCTGTCGAGTGCCTCCAACGAGGCGGAGCGGCGTTTTTTGCTACTTGTTCCTGCGTAAATCATGGGCAACTCCACATTTTGCAAGGCGTTCAGCCGTGGGAGCAAATTGTACGATTGGAAAACAAAGCCGATTTTGCGGTTGCGAATGCTTGCCAATTTTTTGCCCTTTATTTGCGAAACATCTTCGCCGTCAAGATAATATTTGCCAGCGGAAGAATGGTCTAAACAGCCCAAAATGTTCATTAGCGTGGATTTCCCCGAGCCAGATTGTCCCATTATTGATAAAAATTCCGTTTTCTGCACCGAAAAACTAACGTCTCGCAACGCCGTAACTTCCATTGAGCCGTTGCGGTAAACTTTGTACAAATTTTCAATTTTAATAATCATACGCCCACCTAATTTGTCAAAAGTGGATTTGCCGCAATCGGGCGAACAGGCATTCCGTCAAACATTTGCATTGTCGGATTAGAGACAATTCTGTCGGCGAATGTCAACCCAAAAACTTCCACGTACATATCGCTAAATCCGCCGATTACTATATCTCGGCGTTCTAGCGTGTTGTTGTCGTTGATTACAAACACGTAATTTACGCCGCCAGTTTCGCTCAACGTTGACATCAGCGGCACAACCATTGTATCTTCGTTGACATTGGTAACTATGTCGGCATCGATGGTAAATCCCGCGCGCAAGCGGTCGGCGTTCGGCACTATAATTTCCACGGTAACGGCGGTTTCTACGGTTGTGCCGATTTGCTGGCGCGTCGCAACTGGACGAATCACGCTAATAAAGCCGTCATAAACGGTTGTACCCAACGCACCGCCAGAAATCTCAACTTCCTGCCCAACTTCCAAATTGCCAGCGTTGTTTTCGGGAACATGAACAATGACAACCAAATTATCGCTGGAAATATCGGCAATCTCGAACATTGGGCGCGCCGTTGTGCTAAATTCGCCCTCCTGCATAAATACGGAAAGCACCGTTCCCGCCACTTGCGAGCGTTCTTCGTGGGCAAAATCGGCTATATTGCGTTCAATTTGCGATATGCGAAACTGGGCTTGCTCGATTTGCACCTGCTGAATTTGTGCGTTGTTCAAGGCTTGTGGTTGGGCGGTTCTGCCTTGAATGGCGGAAAGCTGTGCTTGTGCAAGCCGCACGGCCTCCTCGGCGGGTGCAAGCCGCAAAGTTGCGGTGTTTCTCTGCGAACGTGTGAGATTTAGCTGGTCTTCAAAGTTGCGGCGTGTGTTGTCTAACTGATCGGTCATGTTGCGGCGAGCGGTGTTTAGCTGGTCTTCCAGATTTCGCACGGAGTTTTCGGCGTTGTCAAGTTCTACTCTTGTAGAAACTCCTGCGTTAAACAGCGTTTGCACGTTGTCGCGCGTTGCTTGTGCTTGTCGCAAATTTTCCTCTATTTGGGATATTTGCAAGGTGCTATTTTGCTCAATTTGTGCCAGTTGTAG
>WRKK01000135.1 GCA_009782245.1 Defluviitaleaceae bacterium
GGACGGTCGCCCCTACAAAAACGCCGACCGTAGGGGCGACCGTCCTCGGTCGCCCGTCCCCCTATAAAATTCAGCCGCCCGTCCCCCTATAAATTCAAGTACCAATTATCCACATTTTCACTATTGCGGCAACCTCCCGTATTAGTGCGCCTGGTAGGGATATTAGCGGGGTGTTGGCGCTAAAGCTGGTTGCCTCGCCTATGCCGACTATTCTGGTGAAGTTTACTGCCCTAAAAATGTGGAAATCGTTTGTTATTACTACAATGCTGGGCGAATAGGGGTAGATGGGCGAAAAGGGCAAATAGCCTGGAAAAAGCTGTTGTAGTATTTCGTGCGAAAATAGCATATTTTCAAATGTGGAGTGTGAATTTCCCTCCTGTATAATTAGGTATTCTGGAACGCCGTTATCGATTAGGTAACGGGACATTGCCAACGCCTCGGTTATAACGTGCCCCGTGCCTTGCCCGCCCGAAACAATAAACAAAGCCGACGGATTGCGACTGTGATATTCCAGGGCGGCATCTAGGCGGCTACGCAAAACGGTGGAAACCTCTTCGCCGACTAGCCCAGAACCTAGCACAATAACTACATCTTCGTCAAATGTTGTTGTGTTAATATTGCCGAAAATCATTGCGAAAATGCCTAACGATAAATAACAGACGGCGGCAAAGGCAATAAAATAATTTAGCCATTTTAACTTTATCAGCCGCTCAAACAAAAAAATATATACAGTTATGCCAAAAATTATCCCAAAATTTAGCAAAAATGTGTTACTTATTCCCTGACGAGCCAACAGCCATATGGCACTTATTACCAATAAAACGTCAATCGCTATCAAAATTTTTTTAATCGTGTTTTCCATGCAAATTTTCCTCCTAAAAAATACTTCCGTCAAAGGTTTTAACCGCTTGCTGGTGGTTGCAAATAGTGCGTTAAAATCGCACAAAATGTTAAAATTAACCCCTTGACATTACTTGCAACCTCTAGCACTATTATATTAAAATATTATGATAGGAGCAAATTTTATAATGGATATTTATATGTACTGGCTTACCACACTTTATATGCTAGGTTCGCACAAGCAAAACAGCTTAATACGCCACTTTGGCGAACCTCGTTTGGCATTTACCGCCACCGACGACGCTTTGGCAAAAGTGCCAACCCTTACGCCGCACCACATAAAAATAATAAAAAAGAACCGCAACCAAAAAGTATTGGAATACGGTTTTGAAATGTTAGAAAAACGTAATATTTCGTTTACGTACTTGGGGCATACAAAATACCCAAATATGCTGAACGATATACAAGATCCGCCTATTGGGCTGTTTTACTTGGGCGATTTTCCTAGTAATAACCTGATGCGGGCGGCTATAATCGGCTCGCGGCGTTGCTCCGAATATGGGCTAAATACCGCTAATACTCTCGCAAAAGTGCTTGCCAAAAATAACGTTGTTGTTGTAAGCGGCATGGCTCGTGGCATTGACAGCATGGCACATCGGGGCGCATTAGATGCAGGCGGGCTAACAATCGCTGTGCTAGGCTGTGGAATCGACATTTGCTATCCCGCCGAAAACTTGGAATTGCGGGATAAAATAGCCCGTAACGGTTGCGTTATCTCGGAATACCCGCCAGGCGTTGCACCACGGGCAATGCACTTTCCCGCCAGAAACCGCATTATAAGCGGACTTAGCAAGGTTGTCGTTGTCGCCGAGGCCGCCAAACGCAGCGGCACTCTTATTACCGTAGATCAAGCCTTGGAGCAGGGCAGAGAAGTTATGGCTGTGCCAGGCAATATTACCAACAAATACAGCGAGGGCACAAACAACTTAATCAAACAAGGCGCAGAGCCAATTTGTGCTTACGAAGACGTGCTAAATATTATTGGCATATCTTCCGATAAATATTTTGAGGGTAATCGCAAAACCCGCACAGCCGAATCGGAGCTAGACCTAGCAAACGACGAAAAACTGGTTTACGATGCACTTTCGGCAGAACCGCTTACCATAGAAGAGATTATTGTTAAAACCAGTACGCAACCGCAGATTTTGCAACATATCCTGCTAACGCTAGAGTTAAAAGGATACGCAAAACGCTTGCCAGGTGCTAGATATATCAAAATTTAGGAGGGCATATTGTGCCAAAAACAGCAGACAAAAAAAATACAACTAAATCCACAAAATCCACAAAATCCACTAAAAAAAATTTAGTAATAGTAGAATCGCCCGCAAAGGCAAAAACCTTGAAAAAATTTTTGGGGAGTTCGTATAAAATCGAGGCAAGTGTTGGGCACGTTCGTGATTTGCCCAAAAGCCAGCTGGGCGTTGATGTTGATGCCGATTACGAGCCAAAATATATCACGATACGGGGCAAAGGCGAAATTTTGCAAAAACTCCGCAAAGAGGCGAAAACAGCGGACAAAATATATCTAGCCACCGACCCCGACCGCGAGGGCGAAGCCATTAGTTGGCATCTTATGCACGCGCTTAACTTGAACGCCAGCAACACGCAGCGCATAACGTTTAACGAAATTACCAAAAACGCCGTGCAAAATTCCATTAAACAGGGCAGAAACATCGATATGCACTTGGTAGATGCCCAACAAGCCCGCCGAGTTTTGGACAGAATAGTCGGCTATAAAATAAGTCCGCTATTATGGAAAAAAGTCAAAAAAGGGCTAAGTGCTGGGCGTGTGCAATCGGTTGCACTAAAACTTATCTGCGACAGAGAAGAAGAAATTGCCCACTTTGTGCCAGATGAATATTGGTCGCTAGAGCTGCATTTGCGCCAAAGCCGCAAAACCGTTATAGCCCACTATGTAGCCAACGATAACGGCAAAAAAGAACTAAAAAGCAAAGAAGACGTTGACACCGTTTTGGCAAATTGCACAAGCCAAAAATTTACCGTAACCGACATAAAAAAAGGAACACGCAAACGCAAGCCCCCCGCGCCGTTCACAACTAGCACCCTGCAACAAGAGGCATCTCGTATTTTGGGCTTTGCTACCCAAAAAACTATGCGGGTTGCCCAACAGCTTTACGAGGGCGTGGAATTACAAGGCGAGGGAACAGTCGGACTTTTAACCTATATCCGCACGGATTCTACCCGCATTGCCGACGAGGCCTTTGTGCAAATTAAAGATTTCATTACAGCCACTTTTGGCAAAGAATACGCCGCAACCGAAAAATCCAACCATAAATCCAAAGGCAAAAGCCAAGATGCCCACGAGGCAATACGTCCCACTTATGCAAACCGTACGCCAGAAACAGTCGCTGAATCCCTTACAAAGGAGCAGTTGCGGCTGTACACGCTAATTTGGGAACGTTTCGCCGCCAGCCAAATGACCCCCGCCGAATACGATACTCTTACGGTAAAAATCCAAAATGTGCCAGAAAATAGCGAAAATAGTGAAAGCGAAAATAGTGAAAATAATGAAAACCCTACCACGTTCCGTGCAACTGGCTCTGTGCTAAAGTTTGCGGGCTACCTTGCGGTTTATCGCAAAAACGAGCAATCCGACAAAGATGTAACAATGCCCAATTTTGCAGTCGGCGACCAGCCAACTTTTGTTAAATTTGACCCGCAGCAGCATTTTACCCAGCCGCCGCCACGCTACTCCGAGGCAAGCCTAGTAAAAACAATGGAAGAACTGGGGATAGGCAGACCAAGCACGTATTCCGCAACAATAGCCAATATTTTGTACCGCAACTATGTAACCAAGGAAAGCAAGGTATTTTACCCCACCGAATTGGGCGATATTATCAACGAGATATTGGAAAATAATTTTGACGAAGTTATAAGCGTAAATTTTACCGCCGATATGGAAAAAAAGCTAGATAAAGTGGAATCGGGCGAACTGGATTGGAAAGAAATAGTGCGTACATTTTACCCGCCTTTTGACAGCCAAATTAAGCTGGCAGAAGAAAAAATTGGCGATATTACTATCCAGGACGAGGTAACGGACGTTATTTGCGAAAAATGTTCCCGCAACATGGTAATAAAAATGGGGCGTTTTGGGCGGTTTTTGGCTTGCCCAGGCTTTCCCGATTGCCGCAACACGTTGCCGCTATTTGAAGATGCGGGCGTTGCTTGCCCAACTTGCGATGCCAAGGTTCAGATACGCAAAAGCAAAAAGGGGCGAATTTTTTACTGTTGCGAAAAAAATTGCGGGTTTATTTCGTGGAATTTGCCCGTAGCGGAAAAATGCCCACAATGCAGTCATTACATGACAATTACGGGCAAAAAAACCCAATATGTGCAATGTGCTAATACCGAGTGCAATTATCGGGCAGAGTATAAAAATTCCACAACATAATTTTTTGGTATACGGTATTTTACACAAAATATTGTCAAAAATCAACAAAAAGTTTAGGCAGACTTATATTTGAAAGTGTGCTAATATAATAACTGTGAAAACTCCCCCATTTTTTCACAAGAGGGGGTGGCTGAGGTTAATTCCTTGGTTTCTCCCTATAATTTCCCCCCTTAAAATACCTTCTCTATTGTAGTTTTGTAGTAATACGGAAAAGCCCTCTGTTTTGAGGGCTTTTTTGTTTCAAGCAACTTCAAAACCGTGGGCGCTGCCCACACCCGCAAGGGGCGCTGCCCCTTGACCCCGCAAGGAGCGCGCCCCTTGACCCGCTAATTTTTTGGTGGTGGTTTTTTTATTTATAATTTTTTTTGGGGGACGGGCGACCGAGGACGGTTGCCCCTACAAAACGCCGACCGTAGGGGCGACCGTCCTC
>WRKK01000136.1 GCA_009782245.1 Defluviitaleaceae bacterium
CAGATACCCCCCCCCCCCGAGGGGGTTCAAAGCCGCTAAATAGGCGGATATTTGCCTTATGTAGGCGGTTTCTATTTCCTTTGTGTAGGCTTCCATGTAGGCAAAATCTGGGCTGCCGTCTGTGGTGGTTGGGAGTTGGATTTTTTCGGTTTTAACTTTATCCCACGTTGCTTTATTTTCGTAACCATACCTTGTTTTTATTGATTTTTCAATACATTTAGCAACAAACATCAAACTTGACCTGTTTACCTCAAATAGTGGTTTTATCAAATAAGCATTGTATAATACGCCTATTTTTCGCGGTTGTGCGTGTACATCTCCTGTTGAAACTGCTCCATCGGCAATTATTGCAATTACGTTTTCTTCATATTCAAAGTCGGACATTCGCCCATAATACATTATGCCATTATCGCCTTTTTTTGCGTTTACAAGTGGCAAATTAAATTCTGATGTTGGCTCTTTTGATAAGTTGCCACGCTTTATTTCTTTGAAAGAATAATTTCCCTTAAATTTTACGTTCGATTTTTCAAACAACTCCCCAACCAAAAACTCCCCCCAAGCAACAGGTGGGTTGCTTGAGGGGCTAATTTTTCCCAAGCCCTCTTCCTTATCCTCCTTGCTTGTTTTCAAAATTTGAGCCACTTCCCAAGCCAAATAATCGCCGACTGTTTTGCGAAAATCCTCGTGAGTGGGTTTTGTGTTGATTTTTTGGTGCTGTTCAAAGTTCCAATCGTTGCCGGCTGTGGGGTTTATTGTGTCCTCGATATATTCGTTTTCTGTGAAAATATCCAGTTTGTGCCGCCCGTACAGCACAACGTCTACAATTTCATCGTAACGCTCCTTTGCACGGTCGGTGTTTCTAAGGTTTACATCTTGCCCACTTTTTTTGCGGTTGCTGCGTTCGTAGCCGTCATTTCTAAAATCTATAAACTGCACTAAATGATTGGCGTTGTGCGGTTCCGCCACCGCAAACACGTAAATACTGACCTGTACGCTGCTTTTGCCCGAAAAAATATCTATCGGCATTTTGATACTTGCCAAAAGGCGGTTGTTTTGCAAAATCTGCTTGTTTAACTCGGCCGCCCTGCCGCTGCCTGCACTATCTTGGATAATAACAGCCGCACGACCTTTTGACATCATCGCAAGTGCCGTTTTCACAAAAATCATGCCGTTGCCCTCTGCACTGTACGGCGGATTCAACAAAAACACATCGGCAGGAAACTTTTCACTTTTGCCTTTTTTACCACTTTCAACCGAGCCGTTGAAATTTGTCAAGCTGTCCGTGTTGAGTATTTGCGAAGAGCCGTCTCCGACCAACAGCATATTCAAAATGGCGAGCATCTGAATATCGGAGCGTTTTTCAATGCCCAGCAGTTGGTGTTCCTTAATGCGGCGTTCCTTGGCGTAAAGACCCTCGGGCAAATTTTGGGCATTTTCGCGGGCATCGGTAAGCATGGTGTGCATTGCCGAAATCAAAAAACTGCCGCTACCCAAAGCAAAATCCCATACATAGCTGTTGCGGTTGACACCCGCAAGCCTCACCATAAAATCCACCACATACCGAGGAGTAAGCACCACATCGTTTTTTTCGTCATCGGCAAGCCCCATCCAATCGCTGACCTTGTTGTATACGATTCCCGCAAAATCCAGCAATTTATTTTCCACAAACGGCAGAATTTTGTTAACGATATTTTCGTAAAGTTCACGATTGACGGTGTGTGCGGAGTTTGAGCGGCGCGTGTTGAAGTCGGTGTTGTCTTTTAGAGTACGCAAAAATTCCCGCTGTATTTGGTCTATTTTGGCGGCGGGCAGATTGCGGCTTTTCAGCAGATTGCGAACCTTGTTGATAATCTTGTCGGCATCGGTTTCGCCGTCTTCCTGCGAGCCGTTGAGGTTGGCGGCTTTCAGCGGCACAATGTCTTTGTCGGAATCGCCAAGCCCTGCCAAAATCATTGCAACAACCATGTTAATCCGCCATTTTGCGTCAATGCCGTAATCGTCGCGCATTTTTTGGTTTAGTTCTATGAGATTTTTGTCGATAGCGTCATAGCTGATATTGTGCAGGGCGGTGCGTTCTTCTTCCGAAAGTGCGGCGTTTTTGATTTGCTTGATAGTTTCTCGCAGATTTTCGGTGTACAAAAAAGATAGGTCGGTAAACTCGCAAAAATTGGGAATTTTTACTGCCGCACCGAGCGTTTCGGCTGTCATTACCATAAGGTTGATTTTTACGGAATAATTGCCAGCAGAATCCGCCTCGCCGCAACAGCCGATTATCAGATAATTTTTGTAAGATGTATCATTGTAGGCATTTTTAGCGTAATAGTAAGCACCATTTAGGGCAAATTTTTTGATATTATTGTAGCTTACAGCACCATTTTTGGTAGTGTTGTTGATTAAGCCGTTTTCGTCCGCTTTCAGCATATTTGCAAAGCCTGTTTTATTTTCTATTATGACTATGTAGGTTTCGTTTTCGTACGTGAAAACGAGGGTAATGTCAGGTCTGCCGCCGCCTGTGCCGCCGTTTTTGGACGGATTATTTTTTAGCGATTCGCCTATTGCCAGGATTTCGCTTGCATCGCCCTCTAAAAAGTGGGGGATATTTTGGAATTTTAGGCGGTTTAGGGACGGCGTTAGGTGAGTTAGTACGTTTTGTTCGGATTTTGGCATGGGTTGATAAATCCTTTCTAGTTGTTGGAGATTTTGTTAAATCTCTGTATATCCCCATTATATCGCAGTTCCGAACCCTAGTCAAGTCAAACATCTCTTGTTCCCCTAAAAAATTTCCCTACTCAAAAACCTTGCTGTAATAAAAAATAGAATTTTGCGTTGCTACCGAAGATTATGTTGACGGTGCTTGCTGTGATAGCTGATGTTGTTAGTGTTTTGGTTGTGGTAGGCGGTGTTGGCGGTGCTGTGGTATTGTTGGAACATGGTGGTCTCCTTTTTGGTTAAATTTTTTCTTCCATGGTTTTGGTTTTGTACTTAAACTGCCCTTTGCTTTTTTTCATAAGTTTTTTAACGCTAGTAGAGCGAGTTTCAGCAGTAACAACTTTGCTTAAAACAGCACGAAAATGCAACTTGTAACCTTCTAATTCGTCTTCAAGCAAAATTTTGGTATTTATCAGCTGTTCGGCGGCGTGAGACAAATCGCTGTTTTTTAGTTCAATCAAATACGCCGTGCGTTTATCTTCATTCATAACTAAAAAATCGCAACGAAGACCGCTTTTTATGACACAGCCGTCAATTTTGTACTGCGTTACATAAGCTGGTGGTTTTGATACGTTGAACGCCGTATGTTTAGGGGAATTTTTGCCGTCATCTGAAACTATTATTGGTTGATTTTTATCGCATAAAGACTTAAATTTAGGCAATGGCATTATTCTACACCTACTTCCAAATCTAGCAAAGCATCATACTGTCTATTGATAACCCTTGAAATTTCGTCAATCAATTCATTTTCAATCAAGCCGATTTCGTCATCGATACAATTCGTAACTTTGCCGTCTTTCACGTGCCAAGCGGATAAATCCGCTCCGTCTATCCAAAAATCTTTGTCGATAATTTCGCTTGCGGCTGCGGTTTTTTCTTGGGAAAATTGTCCTGCGTACAGCAAATTATTTATACTGCCCAAAATATAAGGGCTGTGTGTTGTTATGATTATATTGTTACCTTGATTGGCTGTTAGAGCGATTAGGTCGATTAGTTGCTTTTGCGTTTCTGGGTATAGGTTGGATTCGGGTTCTTCTATTATGAAAGCGGATTTTTTGCTTTTCAAAAGGAAAAAGAACAAAATATTTGTTATCCACACACTTTCTTGTTGCCCAGACGAGGCTAAATTCATTTTTATGGAATGACCGTTGGGTAGTTCTAGGTAGTCCGTACCATTGCTGTAAACATACCTTGCTTTTAGAATTTCTTTTATCAACTCTTCCGCCGTTGATAGGGCTTGGTTATCCTGTATTATTCCTAATAAATTATGGCGGTCTACCAATTTATTAAATTGTGGTCTCATTTCAAGAACATCTTGAACATAGCAGCGAGTGCAAAAATCAAACATATCTTTTTGGGAATCTTTTCTGGTAAATAACATATAATTGATGAGTTGTTCAGCCAACACAGTTATCACGCTACGCCCCGCAGGAATATAAATATCTGAATATTCATTCTTAAATAACTTTAATAATTCTTGCTCTTCTTGTTGGAAAAACTTGTTAAAATCCTCCAAATGGTCGGTCTCAAATAAACCAAGTGGTATTTTGTCGTTTGTTTCTCCAACGTCAAACTTCCTTAAATACTGCGAAATATTTTCGCTGAACTCGATATTTATGACATTTTCTGGCGAAAGAAAAATTTTTATGTGGGTTTCATTACTATAGTAAAATTGCACAAAAATATCTTTGGACATAAAGAGATAAGTGCTAAATATATCAATAAACATTTCCTGTAAAATTCTTGTTATTGCTTGTGTAAAATTTTCCTTGTCAGAATCTCTTTGAAAGTGTGGTTTGTTTAACAAAAAATCAAGAATGGTTTCGTCAACCGTTCTAAAAAAGAAAATAGCCTTAGCCACCGTACTTTTCCCAGTGGACTGTGCGCCGATAAACACCATCCACTTCGTGCAATCCAACTCTGCATGGTCGATTGGACCCAACTTGTTTATTATTATTTTTTGCATGACCGATAAATCTCCATTCTATTTGCGAAATCGCTGTTTTTGGTAATTTTGCTGATTTGTTCCGCCTTATGGT
>WRKK01000137.1 GCA_009782245.1 Defluviitaleaceae bacterium
GGTCAGGAGACGGTCGCCCCTACAACAACGCCGACCGTAGGGGCGACCGTCCCCTGCCCGTCGGCAGGCGGGTCGGTCGCCCGTCCGTCTAATCCCCAATGGTTCAATAAAAGTGTACGGTTGATTGTCGTAATGGAGAGCGACCCGTCCGTCAGGCGGGTCGGTCGCCCGTTTGCCCGTTTCGACCCGTCTGTTTTCCCATTCCGACCCGTCTGCGTACACTTAGACTAAATCGGAACGGAAAAACGGGCGAACGGGGACGTTCGCCCCTACGGGCAAGGCAAACAAAATTTTTCAACTTCAGCTAAATTTTATCCCTTTTAAGACGGCGAAAGGGTTGTTATTTGGCATACTTTCCGATTTTTTGTTTAGTTCTTTAATATAATTTTGCACGTCCCGTTTGGACATGGAATTTTTTTCTTCCTTTTTGCGAGCCTCAAAAGTGGCGTATTTTTCACGATGGCCGCAAGCGCAAGTTACCATGCGTTTGTCGCCTGTGCCTACTATTTTCAGGAACTTGTGGCATTTTGGGCATTTTGACCGTATTTCCAGCGATAAATTTATCCGCGAATTGCATTCTCTATCTTGGCAAACTAGCATTTCGCCCTTTTTGCCCTTAACTTGCAGCATAAATTTTCCGCAATCTGGGCATTTTGTAGTGGTTAAATTGTCGTGTTTGTAGGCTTTTTCGCTGGCTTTTATTTCGGCTACAATTTCGGTGGTGTAGGCTTTTATTTCCTTTATGAAGTCGGCTCTTTTTAGGTTGCCCTTGGATATTTTTAGCAATTTTTGCTCCCAATCGCCCGTTAGTTCTGGCGAACGCAAGCCAGCGGGTGCCAGGTTTATAACTTGCCGCCCCTTGGAAGTTGTAAAAATATCTTTGCCCCGTTTTTCTATCATAAAGTTGTCAAATAATTTTTCTATTATGTCGGCGCGGGTTGCAACTGTGCCTAGCCCGCCCGTTTGTTTTAGCGTTTCCGCCAAAGCCTTATTTTGCACGTATTTTGCAGGCGATTCCATCGCCGAAAGCAGAGTTGCCTCATTAAAAAAGGCTGGCGGCGTGGTTTTGCCCTCGGTCATTTTTATTGCCTTTATCGGAATTTTTTCGCCATTTTTAAGGGCTGGCAAGGTTTGTTTGTCGGTGGATTCTTCTTCGTCGTCGTCGTGTTTGTAGATTGCCCTAAAACCTTGGGCGATTGTGCTTGTTCCGCTTGCCTTAAAGGTTTCGTTGCCGATTTTTACGGTTAAAGCAACCTGTTCATATTCAAACGGCGGGAAGAAAACTGCCAAAAATCGCATGATAACTAAATCGTAAATTTTGCGTTCACGGTCGCCAAAATCCGCCAAATTTGCGGTGTGTTCGGTTGGGATAATTGCGTGGTGGTCGGTAACTTTCGAGTTATCCACAAAATTGCTGTTTGGGCGGATTGTTTTTTGAAAGCCCCGCAATATTTGTCCGCAAAGGTTCGCATACGGCGGCGCGGCACAGCCCTTTAGCCTGTCGGGAATAGTCGGCACAATATCCGTTGTAATGTAGCGGGAATCCGTGCGCGGGTAGGTTAACACCTTATGTTCCTCGTACAGCCGCTGCATAATAGAAAGTGTTTCCTTGGGCGAATAGCCGAAACGGGTGCTTGCGTCTCGTTGCAGTTCGGTTAGATCGTATAATTTTGGCGGATATTTTTTTTTGGCGGTTTTTGTGAGATTGGTAACTGTGCCAATATTTTCGCCTTGTAAAGTTCCCAAAACATCGGCAACTTTGGGCTTATCGAACATTCTGGCGGAATCGTTTTTGTACCATGTTAAGTTAAACCCGTTCGCAATGGCGGAAATCCCGTAAAATGGTTGCGGGACAAACTTGCGTATATCGTCCTCACGTTGGGCAATCATTGCCAAAGTGGGCGTTTGCACCCGTCCGCAGGACAACTGCCCGTTATATTTGGTTGTCAAACAGCGGGTTGCGTTAATGCCAACAAGCCAATCCGCCTCGGCGCGGGCTTTTGCAGAATCGCACAAATTTTGGTAATTTTTGCCGTCTTGCAGGTTGTTAAAGCCGTCTTTTATTGCTTTATCGGTAACAGAGGAAATCCACAGCCGTTTTATTGGCTTATTGCATTTTGCCTTTTCGATTATCAAACGGGCGACCAGTTCGCCCTCGCGCCCCGCATCGGTAGCAATCACGATTGTAGAAACGTCTTTACGCAGCATTTGCTCCTTTACAGTGCGATATTGCTTGGAAGTTTGCGGGATAACCGACAGCCGTTGTTCCTTTGGAATTATCGGCAAATGGGAAATATCCCAATTTTTGTAGCGAGCCTCGTATTCTTCGGGGTCGGCAAGGGTTACTAAATGCCCCAATGCCCAGGTTACAATGTATTTATCGCCCTCGATATAGCCATTTTTGCCGCCCCGACAGCCCAAAACACGTGCTATATCTTTTCCGACCGAGGGTTTTTCTGCTAATATTAAACTTTTCATAATATTTTTTTTAATCCTTTCCACGTAAAAAAATTTTTTTTCACACACTTCCATATAATTATAGCAAATTTTGGCGGAATGTCCAGTTTTTTTGCGGGTTTTTCCCGTCAAAAAAAATTTACAAAAAATTTAATTATTTTTCAAAAAAAGTTTGACATATTAAATAATTGGTGGTATTATGTAAATGTAGTTTTATCGTATGTGGGTTTAACCCTTGTATGCGATTGTATTTTTTGTACCCCAGTAGGAGGATTTTCATGAAAACAGGAACAGTTAAGTGGTTTAATGCGGAAAAAGGTTATGGTTTTATTTCTATCGAAGGTGAAGATGATGTGTTCGTTCACTTTTCCGCCATCAACACGGAGGGCTTTAAGACCCTTGAAGAAGGTCAAGAGGTTCAGTTTGAAGTAGTTCAGGGGGCCAAAGGTCCGCAGGCTTCGAACGTCTCCCGTGCGTAATTTTATCGTTCGTATGTACTTGATGCGTTGCCCTACGCATTTAATATAGCTTTATTTGCTCGGCATCTTGCAGCGATTTTCTCTACTTACATGAACGAAGCCCTTCCAGCTACTTTTGGTTGGGCTTTTATATTGCTTAGTTTGCGATGTTTTTGCGATGTTTTTGCGATAGTCATTTGACGTTACTTGCAAAAAATGTTACAATAAAAGTAACTTTGAAAGGAGTAGTTAAATTGGCACAAAAAAGAAAAAATATCAAGCAAACGAGCAAAAAAAGAAAAAAATCCGCCGAAACCGCCGAAACCGCCAAACGAGAAGTAAAGGACGGGCTATTCAAAATAATCTTCAGCATATTGGCAAATGCGGCAGCATTATATTCGGCTCTGCATAATGAGCCGTGCCGCCCAAAAGATATACAAATTTTCACAATAGAAACGGTAATATCGGGCAAGCGCAGGAACGATTTAGCAATAGTGGCGAAAGGCAGAATAATAGCACTTTTTGAACATATGTCCAGTGCGTACACAAATATGCCGTTTAGATTTTTGATTTATTTGGGGCTTTTGTATGAAAAGTGGCTTACAGCCCAAAATGACGAGAAAAAAATATACAGCAGCAAGCTGTACAAAATTCCAAGCCCAGAGTTTGTGGTACTATACAATGGCAAAACCAACCGCCCAGAGCGTGAAACATTGCGTTTATCGGATTCTTTTGAAGATGTGGGGCAAACATTAGGTAGCTTGGAGTTAGACGTTGAAGTTTACAACATCAACAAGGGAATGAACGAAGAATTATTAAGCAAATGCCGCCCATTAAGGGAATATTCTGAATTTGTCGCAAAATTGCGCGAACTTGAGGATATACACGAAGATTACACCACAGCCGTAAGAGAAACAATAAAGCATTGCATAGATAACAATATTTTGGCGGATATTTTGCGAGAACATGGAGGTACAATTATGAGTATTTTGTTTGATGAGCGTGTTCCAGAATGGGAGGCACAGGCGATGTTTGACGATGCTGTTGAAGAGGCGGTTGAAGAGGCTGTCAAGGAAACTCGAAAGGAAACTCGAAAAGAAACTTGGGAAGAGGCTAAAGAATATTTCAACAGCAAAATAGGCGATAAAGCTATTGAAATAGCCAAAAATTTTCTACAACTGAATGTCCCAGCCACAGACATAGCCAACGCAACAGGCTTAACGCTTGCCGAAGTGGAAACTCTACGCAATGCCTAAAAATCATGCAACACCAAAAATGGAGGTACAGTTATGAGCATTTTGTTTGACGAACGCACCGCAGAATGGGAGTCGCAGGCGAGGTTTGATGATGCGGTTGACGAACTTATTGAAAACACTCGAAAAGAAGCTTGGGAAGAGACTAAAAGCAAAATAGCCAAAAATTGTCTAAAACTGAATTTCTCCGCTACAGACATAGCCAACGCAACAGGCTTAACGCTTGCCGAAGTAGAAACTCTACGCAACGCCTAAAAATCATACAACACCAAAAATGGCAAAAAGCCGATTAGGCAAATTCGCCTATTGGCTTTTTTGCTGTGTCAACCGAAATTTGTGGTGTTTAATAATTTGACCTTTTTGCCGACAGGCAAACGATAGCATTAACGTAGGGGCGACCGTCCACCTGCGTATACTTTTATTGATATAATGTGAACCAGATGGAACGAGTGTCCGTTTGCCCCCAATCAACGGGGAGCGTTGCCGTTGGCGTTGGGGGTTTAACCTGTCCGCCGACAGGCGGGCAACGGGCGACCGAGGACGGTCGCCCCTACAACGATGCCGCCCGCCCGCCTGACGGCGGTCAGGTAGGGGC
>WRKK01000138.1 GCA_009782245.1 Defluviitaleaceae bacterium
GTTTTGTTTTGTTTTGTTTTGTTTTGTTTTGTTTTGTTTTGTTTTGTTTTGTTTTGTTTTGTTTTGTTTTGTTTTGTTTTGTTCTGTTCTGTTCTGTTCTGTTCTGTTCTAATTGTATTATAGCACCCATATGTACGTTTGTCAATCCTTTCAAAAAAATTTTTTTGCTCATTTTGTTGATTATCCGATTATATCAAATCGCAAAACATTTGTAAAGGGGTTGGAAAAATTTTTTTGGAATATAGCAATTTGATTTTTATTTGTCTGCCAGATAGCCTGTTGTTCTTATTTGGCGGAGTGGGAAAAAACGCCGACCGCCCCCTGCCCGTCGGCAGACGGGTCGGTCGCCCGTCCCGTCTAATCCCCAATGTTTCAACCGCCCAAACCCTACTCATTCCTCACGGCTAACAAAATAATACAAATCTTCCCTAAATTTTCGCATCGCCTTTTCAGCAAGAGCGGCGGCATCTAGTAAAAAGCAGTCTGCTTTGCCAACTTTGCCGCAACTAATTTCGGGATACCGCAAAATGTCTTTTATGCGTTGATATTCCTGTTGCCAGCCGCTAAAATCGTGTGCGTACATATCTCGGGCAATGGTTGTGCCGTCTGCGTTTTCTATAAAGTAGCGAGTTTTTTCCTGTTGCAAAGTGTACGGCGCGGCGGCTATTTCTTCTAGCCCGTGCATAAAAGTGCAGCTTTTCACAACATCGCCTATAAACAGCATTTTCCCGCTGTGCTCCAGCAATTTCATAAATGGAGAATTTGCCCCAACGGGCGTTTCGTCTGCGAAGTGTTTTGCGGTAATTTCAGCAGCCAGCCGCCCGTAAGCACAAACCGAATGTGTAGGGTGCACGCTACGAATTGTGCCGTCCATGTAAAAAAACGTTTTTGGAATTAACCCAACACAAGGCTCGGTTTTCGCCACCGAAAAATGCGGGTTTTCGGCGGTTACATATTTGTACGATAATGCTGGCATTAGCAAAGTGCCGCTGTCGCCAACCGCTGTGATAAGGTCGTTTATTACTTCTAGGGGCGTTCTTTTTGTGCCCAACGCTTTCATGGACGAATGCACCAAAATAACATCGCCATAGTTTACTCCTAAGGATTTTAGCTGATTAACAAAATTTTCTTTCATGGTTGCCCTCCGTGTTGCGTTTATTTGGTTGAAATTATTTTAGCACGGCGGAAGAAAATTTGCAACTTTTCGCAAATTTATGCTATAATGAGCAAAAACTATTTGTGGAGTGATGATTATAATTACAATAAACCCCAAAAAAAGCAATCCCAAAAAAGCCATAATAATGGCGGCTGGCAAAGGAAACCGACTTCTCCCACTAACCGCAACCGTACCAAAGCCGCTAATAGCCGTCAACGGCAAAATAATGATAGAAACCCTGATAGAATCACTACTGCAAAACCACATCACAGAAATCTACATTGTAACAGGGCATTTAAGCGAGAAGTTCAGCTATCTGCCAAAAAAATACAGCACCGCAAAAATTACGCTATTGTTCAATCCGCACTACGAAACTAGCAACAACATATCTTCGCTGTACGTGGCACGAGAGCATTTGGGCGATTGCATTATTGCGGACGGCGATTTTATCATAAATAACCCAAAAATATTTGCGGCAAGTGGCGAAACGTTCGCAACTTCGGGCTATTTTAGTGCCTGGATAAATGAAACCGAAGAAACCGCCGAATGGCTACAAGCCGCCGACAGCAACGGTTATGTGCTTTCTTGCAGTAGAAACGGCGGCAAAAGCGGCTGGCAACTGTTTTCAATATCCTTTTGGAATAACGAAGACGGCGAAAAATTACGCCGCCACTTAGAGGAAACATTCCAGCGGCAAGCAATAACCGATATTTATTGGGACGATATTCCAATGTTCCTATACAAAAACGACTACCGCCTAAAAATAAAGCCCATAAATTTGACGGATTTGCAGGAAATTGACACGCTGGCGGATTTGGAGAGTTTGGAAAATTTGGCAACCGCCAACAAGCAATAAAAGCAAAAAAATTTCAAAAAAATGTTGACAACCAGTCAAAAGTGTGTATAATAAAAATGAGTGCTGTATATTTTTGCAAAACGCACAACTACAACTAGGGAGGAATTTTCGTTGGAAAAAAATCACGCCAATATCAAACTTATCGGCTATTGTGGAGCAATGTTGCTGTTGCCAAACATTTTTCTGCTATTCCTATACAACAACAACCAAGAGGCGACAATCCGATATGAACATTTGGGCATATTGGCGGCTATTTTGGCAATAATGGCTTTAGGGTTGTTTCTTGGCTTGCGAGCGATAGCGAAAAACAGCGAGGGTGCTTTTTTGGCGGCTTTGCTTTTTTGGGTGCTGTTTTGGTTTTTTGAGCAGATTTATTCGATAATTGTGTGGTATTCTCCAGTATTTTCGCGGGAAACGTTGCTTGCGGCTGTTTTGTTTGCGACACTCCTTTTTGTGGGAATTGTTCGGCGGTACTACATTAGCTTTGAAAAAGTTATCCCAGTTTTTGCGACCGTAACCGTCATGCTGTATGTGCTGTTTGTTTTTAATGCGATACCTCTTTTTCAAACAGGGCCGCTGATAGTTATGGCAGAAGAGCCTTTGCGAGAAGACGAGCCATTTACGCTAACACGGCGGCAATTTAACGTTGACACCGCAACGCCCAGCCCAGATATTTTTTGGCTACACACCGATGGTGCATTAAGTTTTGCCGCAGTAGAGCGGTTTTTCGGCGACCCACAAGACGAATTTAGGGCGGCATTGCACAGCAGGGGCTTTGTAATAAACGAAAACGCCATATTAAACGCTGGCGGCACATGGGTGGCGTTGCCAACTTTATTTTCGCCCACTTTTTACGATAATTATTGGGGTGCATTGCTGGCGGCAACCGATAGGTACATAAACACCGAAAGGCGGCGCGTACAAGTGATAGGCAGTCGCCTTGCAAGAGACAGCATTGTCCGAGAACAGCACATCGATCCATATTATGAGCTGTTTCACGCCTTTATGGCGGCGGATTATACGGTTGTTCTTCAGGGTTTTCCAGGGCTTGGGCTTAATCCGTTGGCGGCAAACCGCTTTTACAATATATTCGCCGAACGCACTCCGCTTACAATAATAGACCACGATTCGCTGGAACGGCAACGCCTACGCCACCCATTTTTAGCAGGTTCGGAGGAACTTTTGGAACTTATGACAATGACCTCGCCGTTTTCCATTATCGAGGAATTTTTGTTTGTGAATCTGCTTAACGACTTGCAATGGCTAACCATTCCCACGCACAGCGAGCGAGTGCAACAGCTTACAGTAAACAGCGAGCCAACGTTCCACGAGCAATCTTTGTTCAGAAATCTGCTAGAGGCGTTTACTTTGGAATCGCCCAAGTTTGTTTACACGCAACCATCGTTTTGGCACGGAAACCGCTGGTGGTATCATTGGCCCAGCATTTTAGCCCCAATAGCCGACCGCGACCCCTTTGACCACAACCAATACATGGTGGCACACAACTTTGGCAACGAGGTTTTGCTGAATATGATAGACCTAATTTTGGAGCATAACCCCAACGCAGTTATCGTAATTCAAGCCGACCACGGTTTCCACCTTTTTGAAACGCAGTTAATTTTGGAAGAAATGGGCTTTTCGGAAGAGGAGCGGTTCGAGTTGATACACGCCACGCTAAGTGCTGTGCGTATTCCGCCGCAATATGGCGGACTTGAAGAGCCGTTGCACCCCAAAAATATCACACGAGAGTTGGTCAACCGTTTTGTGGGCGTTAATTACGAATTGTTGCCATAAAACGGCTACATAATAAACCATACCAACCAGAAAGGAGGTGCGAAAATGCAGATTGTAGCACTAATATTACTGCTTGTGCCTGGGCTAATCTCCGTACGGATACTGTGGTACGGCAAGGAGATAAGCAAATCGGACTACAAATTTATAGTTTGCGATTATTTTGTCTACTCGTTTTTGATATTGCTGGTAGGCTATGCGATTATGTTTTTAAGCTACCCAGAGCGGAGCGTTTCGTTTTCGGTTGATGTCCCTAGAGTGGCGGCTGTAAGCCACATTTTGGCGGCAAGTTTTGTGTTTAAGTACGGCGCAGCGGCGTTGGCTAGTGCGGTTATTTTGCCAGCGGTGATTCCTGCGGTGTGCAAATTTTGGCTTAACGCCGAGGCAAACAGGGTAAACAGAGCAAAAAAGGCTAAAAATAGCCCTAAAAAGGAAACAAAAAAGGCTTGATAATGAAATTTCCCAATTATCTGGGATTTTTGGGATTAAGGAGGTGTTATTGTGTATTTAGATCCAGGTTTTGGCGGAATGTTTCTGCAAATTGTGGTGGTGCTTATTGCGGCAGGTGGTGCAATATTGTTTTCGTTTAGGCGAAAATTGCGCAACTTGTTTAGCAAAAACGACCCAAATACGCCAACCAACCCAACAACGCAATCTAGCGGCGATATTGTCGATATGATTTCGGAGGATTCTGACGAAGATTCGGCGGAAAACTAGCAACTAAAAAGCCGATTGAACGTTGAAATTGGCGGATTTAGGATTTACAATGAATGTCCATTTTGACTGTTTTGGGAAATTTGGCAACTGAAAAAATAATAAAAATTTTTGAAAAGACTTGACAAAACACCAAAAATGTGCATAATGAGTGAGAAAGGCCTTGAGAAAGGCCTTGAGAAAGGCCTTGAGAAAGGCCTTGAGAAAGGCCTTGAGAAAGGCCTTGAGAAAGGCCTTGAGAAAGGCCTT
>WRKK01000139.1 GCA_009782245.1 Defluviitaleaceae bacterium
TAAACGTTATAAAAGCCCTAGAATCCCAGAATGCAAAACGGGCTTTTTACAATATATTTCGTGCTCATGCAAGGCTGTTGTCGGGCGAAACGTATGCAGATTTTGAGGAAAATTTTTTCGATATGCCCGAGGGCGCGAATGTCAACAACTACTTAATAGCAAATTCTATACTCTGCAAGGCGGAGCAACTGAATTATTTGGGGCGGCACGAAGAGGCAGCCCTTGAATTTGAACGCTTAACCTCAGCTAAACTGGATAAATTCCCAACTTTATACGCATTGAACACGAAAATGACGTTGATAGGGTTTTACCTTATGACGAAAAAGGACATCGCCGGTGCAACCGATTTGGCACAAAATGTTTTGGTAAAGAAAACGTTGGGCGGCGGCGATCCGGCATATGCCGTAATATGTGCTGCGTATGCCTTTTTTGTGAATGAATACAAAAACGGGGCTTTGGCGTTTTTAGATGTTGATTGTGAAAATATGCCCAAGGGGCAGAGGGTAATGCTGGAAAGGGAGATTGATAGGTTGCGGGTATTGCTGGGAAGTTAGGTTGGGAATTTTACCATATTTTTCCCAACCCGCTTTACATTTCCCCAAAAAACTGCTATAATAATCTCATATCACAAACCATAAGGAGAACCCAATGACCTCATTCGTAAAGTCCCCCATAAATTATACAGGAAATAAATACCGCATATTTCCGCAACTTATGCCGTATTTCCCAAAAAATGCGGGTGTATTGGTAGATTTATTTTGCGGCGGCGCAACTGTCGGTGCAAACGCTAACTGCCGAAAAGTTGTTTTTGTTGACAATAACCGTCTTGTGATTGGCTTGTTAGATTATCTTGCACGGTGCAAGGATATTGACAAGTTTATCCAAACGCTTTTTAAGCTGACGGATAAATTCGGCTTGTCCTGCTCTGCTGTGAACGGTTACGCTGTGTACAAGGAAAAATTGCAAGACAAAGGCACAAATAACGGCTTAAAAGAGTTCAACAGCAAGGGGTTTTACGAATTACGCAACGCATACAACGCCATGCCCGACAAATTTACCGCCGATGCGTTCAATCTGCTGTATTTGCTGATAATGTACGGTTTTAACAATGACATACGTTTTTCGCAAGATGGCAGATATAATTTGCCCATTGGCAAAACAGACCTCAATAAAACCAATATAAACAAAGTCCGTGCTTTTAACGAAAAAATGTCGGCAACTGAATTTGAGTTTGTCTGCACCGATTTTGACTCCGATTTGGCGAAAAATTATATAGAGCAAAGTAATTTTGTTTACGCCGATCCGCCGTATTTGATAACAAAAGCGACCTACAACGAAAACGGCAAATGGGATAACTTCGCAGAATATCGCTTGCTCGGCTTGTTGGACGACTTTTTGCGAAGTGGCAAAAAATTTATGCTGTCAAACGTACTCGAAAAAAAGGGAGAACGCAACGAACCGCTGTCGTATTGGATTCATAAGCGTGAGCGAAAAATACAAATAATCGACATCGATTTTCACTATCGCAGTTCCAGTTACAACAAAAAACAGCGCGACGGCAACGAGCGCGAAATAATAATTATACCGAGGTAAAAAATGTTAGAACCGCAAAATCGCCGTTATATCGGCAATAAACACAAAATAATTCCGCAAATTCAGTCTGCCGTGGCTGACGTTTTTGCTGATAAAATATTCTCGTTTGCCGATATTTTCGCAGGAACAGGCGTTGTTGGTTACTACTTCGCTAAACAAGGGCATTCCGTGATATTAAACGATACGCTTTTTTCTAATACTGTGATATACAACGCTTGGTGCGGCGGCGGCACGGTCAACGCCAGCAAAATAGCCGAAATTTTAGCTGATTTCAATGCTCTTGATATGTCAACTCTAAAAAACAATTATTTTTCGGAGGTTTACGGCGGAAAATATTATTCGGAAAACATGGCGAAAACAATCGGCTACATACGCAACCGCATCGACGAGTTGCGGAGCGATTTAACCGAACGTGAATATCACATACTATTGACATCTTTGCTATTTTATGCCGACAAAATTGCAAACACAGTTGGGCATTTTGAGCATTACCTCAAAAAACCGCCGCAAGATTATCCCATTGCCCTAAAGCCGCTGAACCTTGCTACTGTGGGAAAAACTCAAATTTACAACAAAGATGCAAACGCACTCTCAAAGGAAATAACGGCAGACATCGTCTACATTGATCCGCCGTATAACGCACGGCAATATGTAAACTTTTACCACGTTTTGGAAAATTTAGCAAAATGGGAAAAACCAACCGAATTTGAGGGAATTTCAATGAAATTTAAGCGAAATCACCTTAAAAGCGGTTATTCTCGTGCAAAAGCACCGCAGCTAATGGCGGAATTGCTTGCAACGCTACAATGCAAACTGATAATTGTATCTTACAACAACACGTATACCGCCAACAGCCAGTCATCCAACAATCGCATACAAGAGGATTTTCTCGTTGAAGAACTGGCAAAACGAGGGAAAATCTCGGTGCAAGAAATACCGCACAAGGCATTTAACACGGGCAATACAAAATTCAACAACCATTTAGAAAAATTGTATATTTGTGAGGTGGACAAATGAATAATTTGATAAAAATTTATGAATACATAAGTGCAAACGATGTACTTTTTTCGCAATACGTTTCCATTGCAAAAGGCAATTTTGGATTGATGTTTGCGTTTTTGAACACCAATTATCGTGCTATTTTGTCGCCTGTGCATAAATCCAATAAAAATCGTTATGGTTTTGGCGGGTTTGCACAAGGTTTTAGCATTTTGGAAGATGTCGAGGGTGTTAATCGTGATAATTGGATTGACAGGCGTGCAAATAATGTGGGGCAAGAGGTGGAAAAGCAACACACCGTACGTATGCGAAAAGCGGTGTTTTTTCAAGTAAAAGAAAACGCATACCGCAAAACCAAGCGTGGCGAGGTTTTTCAGCGTATGTTGTTGGATGAGCAACTTTCAGACTTGGAAAAGCGATTTTTGTGCTATTTGCTGATATTGTCGGCAAGTTTTGACGAAACGGCAAATTATCTTTTCGCAAGAACCGCCGAAATTTTTTCGGCATTAACCGAGCAGAATGTAACAAAAAGCAACGTTTTCGCCGCTATTCGTGAAGTTATTGCTTGGGATAATTCCGCCAAAAAGAAGAAAAAAGAGGATTTGTTCCTGTTTGACTATGTTTATTACGACAGCTTTTTTGTAAATTCGGCAGAATTTTTGCCATTGTTTATCGTATCAACCGACTTGGAACGTAGCGATTTCAAAAAATATATTTCGGATAGCGTTCGCAACTTAAAAGGCAATTCAAACTTGCCAAACCATAGTATTTTATCCAAAAAATACGTAAACGGCGGAAATTACACGCAATCAACGCTTATTGAAAATGCGTGGCTGCTTTATGTTACAAAAAAGTTGCTAGACTGCGAAAATTTGACCACATTTGAAAAATTCATAGAAATGGCAATTTCCGCATATTGCGAGTTATTTACGGTTGACAAAAACAAACTTAAAACCTTTATTTTTGACCCAACAGGCAATCGTAGTGTTTTTCAGATTATTTACTGTGAACTCTTCAATATTCCTGTGCCGTTGAAAGAAGTTGCAAAAGACCTCACGCCAGAAGAGATAGAAAAATACGGCATAATCGACACAACCGATGAGAACGGTTATATACAACGCGAAATTATCGGAAAATCTCTTAAAAAATTGGCAAAACAGCAAGCAAACCACAAATGCAGGTGCGAAACTGCCGAAGATTGCCGATATTTTACATCAAAGGAAAGCGGACAGCCTTATTTGGAAATTCATCATTTTATCCCAAGAGAATTTGCCAACGATTTTGACGCAAGCATCGAAGTTTTGAGCAATTATATTGCACTTTGCCCCAACTGCCACCGCAAAATCCATTTGGCAGTTGACAACGAACGAAAGCATTTAATTCGGCTTTTGTTCAACGATTGCAAAGACCAGTTGAAAAAAGTGCAACTTGATGTTGATTTGGAAAATTTGTTTGAGTATTATAAGATTGACAAATATACTAAATCAACTTAACCCGCCTGTTGCGAGTAGGCAAAAAACGGGCGATTATCCACCGCCCGTTTTGTAACGCCATTTATTTACCCATTCTACCTATCAAAATCATTAACATTCAAAATCCCCTCTGTTTCAATAAAACTAGCATGAAAATCGGGAATTAAATATGGCAAGCCGCCCGTGGGCGTTCTTTCGGGGTCTAATACTACGTTTACCCCCCAAAATCCGCCAATAAAGCCCATTGTAAACTCTGCCCCGTCAAGGTTTGCGCCGAATTGTTGTGTTATTTCTGCGGCAACCATTGCGGCGACATCTTGGGCGGTGTAAAGTTCGGGGTTTCCGTCGGTGGTGTGGTCTATTATTGTTATGGTTGCACCGTCTATGTCGAGAGTTTGCGTTGGCAAAGCGGGTTCAACTTCAACTTCAACTTCAACTTCAATTACTGGCACTAGGCTTGGCAATTCGCCAAGATTATTCACAGTAACAGTCCTCGTTACCTCGTCAAGCCTAGCATGAAAATCGGGAATTACATACGGCAAGCCGCCTGTGGGCGCTCTTTCGGGGTCTAATAGTATGTTTACCCCCCAAAACCCGCCGATAAAGCCCATTGAAAACTCCGCCCCGTCAAGGTTTACGCCAAACTGTTGCGTTATTTTTGTCGCAACTATAACGGCGACATCTTGGATAGTGTAAAGTGTGG
>WRKK01000140.1 GCA_009782245.1 Defluviitaleaceae bacterium
GGGGGGGGGGGATAATACCTACCTGCTCTCCAGGCGAATTACCGAACCTAGAGTTTGACGAAATAATAATAGGCTCTGCGGCAGGCTGCGAAACGATAACAAAACAGCTTGTAGAAATAGGCATTGACCGCCGCAAAATCAACAATAGCTACGTTATGGATTTAATCCGACCTCGCATAGTTTTTTTGGAAAAACTAGCGGAAATGTTCCACGAACAAAACTTAACTGGAAATGTAGCAGAGGGCGGCACTTTTCAAGCAGATTTTGCCAAAGAGATGAACAGAGTGTTCCCGCAAAAAATTTGCTATTTATTCGATTCGTTTGAGGGCTTTGACGAACGAGATGTCCTAATCGAAAAGAAAATGTGCTATTCAAAATATGCAACAGGACATTTGAACATGACTACAGAAGATTTAGTTTTATCCAAGTTGCCGCACCCAGAAAAATGCGTGATAAAAAAAGGTTACTTCCCAGAAACCACCGCAGGACTGGAAGACGAAACATTTTGTTTTGTCAACCTAGATTTTGACCTATACAAGCCCACTTTGGCAGGGTTGGAGTTTTTCGCATCGCGCATGGTAAAAGGTGGAATAATTTTGATACACGACTATTTTTCAGAGGGCTATAAGGGGGTAAAACAAGCGGTAATAGAATTTGCAGCCGCTAACAAACAATATTTCCCCATTGGGGATGGGCTAAGCGTTGCGTTTCAGTTTTAAGCAATAAAACGAAAGCCCAATAAAAATTACAAAGGAGTTTTAATCATGAAACCAGAAAACAAATCCTACCGCACAGGACAGTTATACAACGAGGCATACTGTTCGGAAGAGTACAAAAAACATCTAGCCGCAAAATCGGCTAAATACACCGAATACCGCAACAAATGGGAAACCGCCGCAAACGAGTTCATAAACTATGGCTATCCCATAAACCTCGACATTGAAACGGCGGCGGTCTGCAACCTAAAATGCCCAATGTGCCACCTCACGCTTAGAGGTGGACAGAACAACTACGGCAAGCCCTTAAAATTTTTCCCATGGGATTTATTTTGCCGAATAATCGACGAAGCCGCTGAAATCGGCGTTTGCTCGGTTAAACTTATGTGGATGGGCGAACCGCTAATGAATCCGCAAATAATAGACATGATAAAATACGCCAAACAAAAGGGAATATTAGACGTTACCATGAACACAAACGCCGTTCTGCTAACCGAAGAAATGTCTAGGCGGATACTGGAAACCGACCTTGACGGGATATTTTTCTCATTCGACTCTCCCGACAAGGAAAGTTACGAAAAAATCCGTATTGGTGCGAAATTTGAAGATGTCGTGCAAAATATAAAACGATTCTGCGAAATGCGTAAACAAATGGGCAAATCAAGCCCTACAACTCGCATTAACACGGTGCTTTTCCCAGGCAAGGAAGAAGAATTTGACAGGATAATAGCACTCTTCAAGGACAGCGTAGATATTGTGGCTGGCTGGGATTGGCTAGATATGGGCAAAGATTACAGCAATATGAAGAATTACAAGGACGAGTTACAGCCGTTTTCTTGCCGTTGGGTATGGCAAAGAATATCCATAACGGTGGACGGACGCATGGCTTTATGTTGCCAAGATCAAACGTGCAACTCGATAGACCTTGAAAATATCAACGAAACCACCATAAAAGCGGCGTGGAATAGTCCGCAAGCCCAAGCACATCGCCAGCTACACAAAGAGGGCAGATGGTACGACAACAAACAATGTTCGCAATGCCACTTGGCGGCTTGTGCAAATGGTTTTGAACGAAAATTTAGCAATAATAAATAAGGAGAATTTTATGGACAATTTACTAGAGCCGCTAAAGCCAGTAAAATTACTGTTTCACGACAATTCAAATATGGGCGATTTCTTCAATATTACCCTGTTCAATGAAATTTTTGGGCGGCAGGTGGAATGTTCAAATCCCATTGAGTCGGATATAGTGGCACTAGGCGGCGGTTTAACCCATTATTTTTTGGACAAAGATTACGATGTGCAGCGTTGGGGCAAATGTGAAATCGAAACAACCGAAAAACCTGTCTATGTTTGGAGGACTGGCTTTCTTACTGACGATTTTCCATGGTTACAGCCACGTCGCCCATTTATCATTAAGGCATTGCGTGGGCAGTTGACAAAAGAAATACTAGAAAAAACGTTGAAATCGCCAATAGACTGCGTGTTAGCGGATCCTGGATTGCTTGCTGGCTTACTTGCCCAAAAATTGTTTTCTCCACAGCCTAAAAAGTATAAATTGGGCATTATTCCACATTTTCTGGAAAATAAACACCCTGCTTTTTACAATGTCCAAGAGAATACGCCAAACTCGATTATGATTAACATCTTGCAAGAACCGATTAGCTTTCTAAAGCAGATTGCACAATGTGAATATATTGTATCTTCTTCGTTGCATGGGCTGGTTATGTCGGATTCTTTGGGGATTCCAAATCTGTGGATTAGATGTAAATATCAGGCGAAACGCAAAGATTTTAGCAAATATCGTGATTATTATTCCTCTTTTAACGTAGAGCCGAATGGGTTCAGCATTATAGAGGGAGATGTTCCGAGCATATCAGCTATAAAAGATTCTTATGAAATTACTAGCGATATGGTCGCCGAAAAACAGGAGCAATTACTGCAATCGTTCCCGTTAGAAAAGCAAGATGTTCCGCATTTGCAAGCGTTGTATAGGGAAATTAGTGTGCTAAAACACCAGCTATACACCTACACAATGGCAGATAAATATAAACAGCCGCCTAAAAAGCTAATGCACAAATTTTTGCAGTCATAAAATTTTGTGATTTGTAAATTGGCAAAAAATGGAAAGAATTAGGGTCAGTACCGAAATAGGGCAAGCAAAAAATGCCGCTTGTGGCAGTTTGCATGAGCGGCAATAACAAGGCTACAGGCTATTTTTTAGGGAAATTATAACTTCATCAGACAGCTTGGTAAGCTCCACGATTTCAGTTATAGGGTAATTTTTTTCAAGTAATCTTATTGCTATTTCGGTTGCTTCTTCGGCTCGTCCTTCGGCTCGTCCCTTGGTAAGCCCTTCGACAATACCCTCTTCCCTAGCCCCCTGCAGTTCGCCAGCTTGCCGCATAAGAGCCAACCGCCAATTAGCATACTTCTCTCTCTCCGTGGGATTGGCGGAAAAATAATCAAAGCGGTCGCAAAATTGCTGAAAGCCCTCGTCATATTTGGCGAATGTTTGTAACTCTGGTTGCATTTTAAGCACCTCCTCGATGGTTTTGCCCTGCGTGTGGGCTGTGTATAATGCGTAGCACCAACAATATAATCCGTCCTCAAAATTGGGCGGAATATCTGGCACGGCTGGCAACTGGATATTGTACACGCTAAAATTATTTATTGCAACCTCTTGCGGCGGCTTGGTGTACAGGATTTTAACTGGATGTACTAACTCATTGCTTTTTGAGCGGATTTTATACGCCAACAAGTTAATTGAGATTATTCTTGGCATATTTGCTGCCAGTTCTCGGTGCGAATCGCCCTTGCGAGATGTATTGACAAATTTGTACGCCGCACCAAACAGGTTGCGTTGCAAAATGGTTGGATCTGGGTTTACTTGTACCTCAATCAACGTCTCAACTTTTTTGGTATACTCGGCATCAACATCTATCCTGCAACCACGCAAAAGTGGGTCATCGCTTGTATATTGTGGCGTTACCTTTAATATTTTGCCGATTGTTTCGCCGTCCGTGGCTAGTGTGTTGCGAATTAAGCTATCCGCCGCCTTGCCTGCAACTTCTACATTGGCGAAAATTCCGCTAATTACTGGATCGGCTAACGGCGACATTACATCAGCATAAAAATGTGTCATAATCTTCACTCCTAACAATACTATTATAGCATTGTTAGCTACAAAAATCAACGAAAGGAAAATTTTATGAAAACAACCGCAATAATCCCAATAAAGCTAAACAACGAACGCCTACCCAACAAAAACACAAAAACACTAGGAAACAAGCCGCTAATCGCCCACTGCATAGAAACTCTACAGCAAATTTCCGCAATCTCCGACATCTACATCTATTGCAGCAACGCCAAAATTGCGGATTATTTCCCAAAAGCCAGTCGTGCAAAATTGCTGTTGCGGTCGCCGCACCTGGACGAACCCTCCACAAACTTCAACCAAATATTCGCCGCATTCTCGCAAGAGGTTTCCGCCGATATTTACGTTTACGCACACGCAACCGCTCCGTTTGTTACAGCCAGCACCGTAAAATCGGGATTGACCGCCGTATTAAGCGGCAAATACGATTCCGCATTTTGTGCCGAAAAATTGCAAGAGTTCTTGTGGCAAAATAGCCGTCCGCTAAATTTTGACGTTGCCAATCTGCCCAGAACACAGGATTTATCGCCAATTTACAAGGAAACTTCTGGCGTGTACATTTTCACAAGCGAAGTCTATAAAAAATTGGGCAGACGAATTGGCGAAACGCCCTTTATATTGGAAATTGACCGCAAACAAGCGGTTGACATAAACACGCCAGAAGATTTCGCATTTGCCGAACATATGCTTAATTTTCAGGAAACGAACCGAAAGGAGCAACCATGCTTAAAATAATAGACGTAACCCTCCGAGACGGCGGCTGTGTAAACGATTTCAACTTTGGACAGCACAATATGGAGAAAATTCTCGCCGCCCTGCACGAATCCAAGGTTGACATAATAGAATTAGGCTACATAAACGAAAAACTCGGCTCGGAGAGCGGTCGCACGCAATTTTGCAGTCTGCAAG
>WRKK01000141.1 GCA_009782245.1 Defluviitaleaceae bacterium
CAAGCAAGCAAGCAAGCAAGCAAGCAAGCAAGCAAGCAAGCAAGCAAGCAAGCAAGCAAGCAAGCAAGCAAGCAAGCAAGCAAGCAAGCAAGCAAGCTGGCTGCTCTTTTTTGTCAACCATAAAAATTCCAACTAAAACGCAAGCACCCATTTTACGCCATGCGTTTTTTTGTTGCCTTTCAAAACAGAAAGGGGGTAAAAAAATGCCGCCGTAAAATTCTGCAGCAAATTTTGCAAAATCTAGTAAACATAAAAATTAAACTTACAGAGGAGAAATTTATATGAATTTCAAAATGAACCAAATAAGAACAAGACGTGCAATAGCGTTATCGCTTGCACTAATAATGTCCGTTGCGTTGGTGGCTTTTAATCCGTTTTACGCATTCGCAGACGAAACCGCCCCAACCGAGGGTGTATACGATTTAAGCGACATCGACCTTGACAACTTGCTAACTTTAACGCCCGAAGTAATCATTGACGAAACAACAGGCACAGCCGCCCTAGATGCAGAGGGCAACCCAATAGTTATCCACCCAGAGGTTGACGAGGTTGACGATTTAACTAACATCGACCTTGACAACCTAATTCCCATGACACCAGAAGTTGGGCTTGATGACGACGGAAACCCCGTTGTTACGCACCCCGAACTGGACGACGACACAGACGACACTTTTTGGGATATAGATTTAGATGCTTTAATTCCAATGACTCCAGAGGTTGACGTTGCCGAAGACGGCACAGTTACCGTTATCCACCCAGATGTTAATTTTGACTGGGATTTAGATTTGGATTTAGATTTTGGTTGGCTTGAAAACGAAACCGAATCGCAAATAACGCCAATAATGCCGCTGGATATTGTTCTTCCTATGGCGGACGAGTTCCCGTTTGCGGGAATAGAGCGAACAGGCGGCTCGCATGGTTTTGAGGGAATCGGCTTTGTGGGCGAAAATGTAGGCGTTAGCCCAAGTTTTGTCCCCGCCGATTGGGTTCTCGCATTGCCAGAGAGCGAACAAGCCGATATTTTGGACACAACAGAGTTTCAAGTTAATTGGCAAGTTACAATAAACGGCGATGAGCACCCTATTCAAACCACAACAGGCACTCGCACACAACATTATTTTTATGTATTGGCAACCGCTGTTGGCGAAATTGAATTTACCGCAACTTTACCGCAAGCACCAGGCAGCCCAAGCACCACGGGCATTAGAACAATATACGCCCCTCCCGCTAATGTAGATGCCCTTTTGGGAGATTTACGTGCGGCGGACGGCGATTTTGGCTTAGAGCCAACGTTTTTCCCAATGATAACGGAATATACCGCAATTTTGCCGTTATCCGATACTTTTACAACGCTGTATTTTCACACACACAACAACAATGATTCCACAGTAAGAGTTTACATTGACGGCACAATTATCACAGCAAATAGCATGAATGACCACGATAGCCGCAACAATTACCTTTTGTACATTGCACCAAGCGAGGAAAGCCGCCCAAGTGCTGGTGTTGCCGTAGACCCCCATATTGGCGGCGGATTTGTGTTGCCAGCAGACGAAACTGTTGTAATGCAAATTCGTGTAACCTCCGAAGACGAAACCGAAACGGAAACTTATACGGTAACTTTCACGCGCCCAACGCCGCCGCCGTCAAACGTTAATTCCATTGTATGGGATAGCGTAATGATTGCTTTTCCAGGAGATGCCTGGTTTAGGGCTGTTGGATTAGTAGATGGTAGCTATGCAGATGCTGACGAGGTGTATGATTTAACTTGGGAAGCTAGTGTAATTGAACTCCCATATAGTCAGAATGGCGAAGTAATTCTCGAACGCAGAATTATCGGCACTTCTGCGAACCAGTTTATTGAAGTGGACGTAACGCCAGATATGCACGGTAGCTACTTGCGTGTTAGTGCAGCTTTGGCGGGTGCAGATAGACCGCCTTATACAAGAATTGTACCCATTGAGCGGTCTGTACCTGAAAGTGCCTCGTTGGTATACCTCGGACTTTTTGCTCCTATTAATGGCGGATTTTCCGGTATTCCTACTAACCCTTGGTTTCACCCACGTGTAATGGAATCCACCGCAAGCCTTTCGCAAAATTTTGGTCATGTTTTCTTGGAATTTGAACCTGCTTATTATCGTTATGCTCCCGTTTCAATTTATGTTGAGGGCGAATATTTTACAACAATACAAGGCGTTGGACACTTGCTGCTTGCCCAAAATGCGGCAGCCGCCGAAAATGCCGTCAATCCTGGACATCTTTACGAAGAGCCAATAATATTGCCTATCGGAAATACGGCGATTGACCTTGTTGTAAATGCTGTCGAGGGCGATGCTACCCTAACTTACAGAATAGTAATCACACGTGCTGGAGCTCCCCCAACAACAACGCCAGATCCAGACCCAACAACGCCAATTCTACCGCCAGCACCAATAACACCACCGCCAACAGTAGCAACTCCGCCAATCGTAACACCAGGAGCAGGTGTAGCAACAACACCAGCAGCACGCCCAAGCACCCGCCGAGTACCCGCAGGGCAAGCCCAAGCAAACGGCGGAACTACCACCAATGTCAACCTAAATATAGAAGACGGCGATTTAGCGAATGTGGTGCTAACCCTGCCAACCCGCATAAATGCCCGTGGAATAGCCTCGTTAAATATATCGGATTCTGCTGTAACACAAGCAATAGCAAACCTGCGCACCGCCGCCCGAGATGCTCGCACAAGCGTAAACGAGTTTGTTATCCGAGTTGAGGCATTGGACGACGGCATAAATGGCGTAAATGCAACCTTGCAAAGCGGCAATTTAGCAAGGCTGGCAAACGCAAACGCAACTTTACAAATAGCAACCAACGACATTGTAATAGAATTTGACCCCGATGCACTAAGCCAACTGCAAGCCGACACGCGCGGAAACATTCGCATAAACGTAACTCCGCCAATCTCGCTACCGACAGCATTCCGCGAAACGGTGGGCGATAATCAAGTGTTCAACTTTGCACTAAGCACCCTGCAAAGCGGCACAGTCGGCAACCTAGAAAGCGGCAACATTACGCTAAGCATTCCCGCCGAAACCGATGCAAATTTATTTATAGTAACCTTGGAAAACAACCAAATTGTGGAAGTTCCCGCAACTTTTGAAGATGGATTTTTCACTTGGGAAGTTGCCAGCGGCGGAGTTTTCGGCTTGGCTAATAGGTAAATGAAAAAAGCAAAGTGGAAACAGAAAAATAGAAACACAAAACCCAAAAAAGGCGGCTTAATTGCCGCCTTTTTTGGGTTATTTGGTAAAATGTTTTCATTGCTTATGGTACTCTTTAATCAATTTTGCGAAAATCGGCTCTTGTTGCCGCCAAACATTTTCGGGGAATGCTACAATGCTTTCTTCGAATGCTGGCGATATTTCTGTTATTCCATATTTTTGCTTGAAGTTTGTCAACCGTGTTTTTGCGATTAGTTTTGGCTCTCCTTTTTCTTGTAACGACAATTCGCCAGTATTTTTATCCTTGGTAACTGTAAATTCTTTTTCAGGTTCGCCGTATATGTTCAATTTTCCAAATCGGTCTTCCCACATTTTGAAAAGCACCATATGGTTTTCTTTCAAAAATCTGCGAGTTTTCTTTAATTCTTTTGCGGAAAGTTTTCCCGCAGATGCAACTTCGGTTTCGCCGTTTATCATTATCCAAATTTTGGCAGAGCCAGCCTCAACTTTTACAGGATAATTGGCGTGTGCGTGGCTAGGTTCATCTTTGTCATAAGTCGTGAAATATATTTCTATGTAGTCTGCCCAGCCTACAGTTAGGCTACTCATTCATTATCTCCCACAAATGATCGGCGTTGTTTTTCATAAACCACGTTACATCAAGGTTTCTTTCGTGCGAACGAAAAGACGACATTTTTTCTTTTGGGCGACCTCTCCACATTGTGAACATCGCTTTTTGGGTTTCGTCTAGGCAATCAGTAATTACAACTACTTTCATTCCCAATTCTTCATGGTTGACAATTTCCATTGCCAAATTGTCCAACACAAAACACGCTCGCCGCACCGTTTCCGAATTCCAATTCATTATATCACCTCAATTTCATATTTTGAAAAGTCCCAATCTATACCGAGTCTTTCTGTTAAAAATGGCAATTCTACAAACATTTCTTCGCCGTCGCAAACTATTTCTAGCACGCCGTTATCGTTGGAGAGCAGTTTGTCTATGGATTTAATTGTAGGTGCTATGGCGAATCTCAAATAAAAATCCTCCGCTTCGAATATAAAACGGCTGTTTTCTTTGTCTAGTGAAAATGTTGCTTTCATGGGGGTCTCCTTTCGTTTTGAAACTTCCAATTACAATATACCACAAAATCCTAAAACCGTCAAAAAAAGCAGTCTCTCCAGGTGTAAAAATTGGAAAGACTGCCCACCACATTAGAGTAAAATTAGAGTAAACGCTATAAATCCCATCTACCTATCATAAAATTCCGCTTGCGTTTCGTAAAGCCGAGCATATTCGCCGTTATTTTGCAACAGCGTTTCATGCGTGCCGTCTTCGACAATTTCGCCGTCCTTGAAAACGACAACCCTATCCGCCAGCGATGCAACGCTGATTCTGTGCGTTACCGTGATTACCGTTTTTCCAGCCGACATATCCATGTATTGCTGAAAAACCTCTGTTTCCGCTAATGGATCGAGATTGCTGGTCGGTTCGTCCAATATTATGAAATCTCGGTTGCGATAATATGCCCTTGCAATGGCTATTTTCTGCCATTCTCCGCCAGATAAATCTGTGCCGCCAA
>WRKK01000142.1 GCA_009782245.1 Defluviitaleaceae bacterium
CCTGTGATAATCGCAACTGGCCCAGTTATGAATGAGCTAATCAGTGAGGGCGTTGCAACCGTGCCAGCGGTCAACACGGCGGCGGTTGGAGCGGCGTTGTCGTTTTTGCCGCCGATGGTTGCAAATCCCATAATTGGGCTGTTTGCACAGCTTATCATGGTTTTGTGGAATAGCGGCGTGCAGATTCTCATATTTTTGGCGGCTTTGCAAAAGTTAAGCCCAGAGCAATACGAGGCGGCAAAAATAGACGGCGGCAGCGCTTGGGAGTGTTTTTGGAAGATTACAATGCCAGCAATTATGCCGATGATTTTCTTAAACGTGGTTTACACGGTGGTTTGGCTTGCGAACAGCGAGCAAAATCCAGTAATCAACATAATTGTGAGCCGAATGTTTGCAGGCCCAATGGCGGCTGGCGGAATGCCAGGCGGCTATGGACACGCCTCGGCGCAAGCGTGGGTTTATTCTGTGGTTATTCTGCTGATTTTGGGGCTTTGTTGGGCGTTGCTCCACGAACGCAAGGAAAAGCCCAAAAAAGAGGTAAAGTGGCTTGCGAAAAGCAATCTGCCGCAACGGCGAGAAGTTGTGCAGCGTGTGGATTTGCATAAATCCGCAACACAAACACAAATCCCAGAAACGCAAGAAATCCCAGAAAAAAAGGAGGTTGACCAATGACAAAAACGGCAAACAGGCTACCAAATTTAGAAAAACTGGAAAAGCGAGAAATCACAAAAGCAAAACTCGTAAAAAAACTGATGGGTAGCCGTGAAAAAAATGGGCTCGTCATGGACATCGTAATTTACACATTGCTGATAACAATAGGCTTTGTGTACCTTTATCCGCTGTTGCATATGCTTGCGACAAGTTTCATGAACCCTGGCGATTTGCTGGATTCTGGCGTGCAATGGATTCCGTCAACGCTCAACACGGCGAATTACAGCACCGCCGTCATTACAATGGATTATTGGCGGAGTTTGGCAAGCAACTTGCAAATTGCGTTTTTTCCAACCGTGTTGCAGGTTGTGGTAACGTCAATGGCTGGCTATGCGTTCGCGCGGTACGATTTTCCGCTAAAACGGCTGTGGCTGTTTGTGCTGATTTTCTCGTTTGTTATTCCGCCGCAAATTACCATGATTCCAACATTCGTGCTGTATAACGACCTCAATTTGGTTGGCTCTATTGGTGCGTTTGTGATACCTGCACTTTTGGGGCAAGGTTTCCAAAGTGCGATATTTATCCTAATTTTCTACAATTTCCATAGGCAAGTGCCGCATTCGCTGATTGAAGCGGCTGAAATTGACGGAGCAGGGCATTTGAGTAGCTTTTTCCGCATTTCTATGCCTTTGGCGATTCCTGCATTGGTTGTAACAACGCTATTTTCGTTTGTGTGGTACTGGAACGAAATATTTTTGATAGACCTATATTTGGGCTTGGGCAACACACGAGATATAGGGTTGACAACGCTAATGCTTGAATTACAGCGGTTTCAGGCATCGCACGGAGCAGTTTTTGGCGGAATGGGCGTAGCCACGCCAGACCCAATTAACGAGGCTCTGCGAATGGCTGGTACTATGATGGCGATTGCACCGCTTTTGTTGCTGTATTTGGTTTTACAGCGGCAGTTTGTGCAAAGTATTGACAAAGCTGGTATTACTGGCGAATAGGAGGATTTTTTATGAAGAGATTTTTGATTTTGGCGGCGTTGGCGGCGGTTTTGGCGGTCGGCGCGGCTTGCGGAGATGACGGCGGCGGTGCAACAACAGGCACAGCCGACACAGGAGCGGCAACTGCTCCTGCACAGGGTGCAACAGGCGAAACAGCCGCACCTGCTACAGGCGACAACGGCGAGGCGGTTTCGCCATTACCGCCGCTTACCACAGACCCTGTGCATCTCACGTTTTCCACGTGGCACAACATCGAACACAACCAGTTTACGCTGGATATGTTCACGGCGCGCCACCCCAACATAACCGTTGAAGTTATGGAGATTCCGTTGGACGGCTACATGGATTCGCTGCTGGCGTTGGCGGCGGCTGGCAACTTGCCTGATATTTGGGGCTTTTTGAACCTTGCCGCTCCTGTAAACAACGGCTGGTTTTTGGATTTTTCGGAGTTTTGGTTTGACGACCCAGATGTCAACTATTATTTGGAGTCGCTCCGTCCGCACACGTTGATTGACGGACGTGCAGTCCGCATGGTTGAGGGATATTTGCCGACTGTTGTGTATCTCGACAGAACGGTTTTCACTCTGCTAAACGAGCCAATGCCTAGCTTTGACTGGACTTACGAGGAAATGATAGAACTCGTGCCACGGCTAACACGCCCAGATTTAGGGATTTTCGGCTTTAACTTTTTCATTGGGCCCGTTACATATGCCCCAATAGTGCTAACTGACGGACTTTCCGAGTTTGGCTGGGACGGCGAAAACTACAATATGCGTGGTCCATGGGCGGATTCCATGAATATGCTTGCAGAATGGCGGCGGCTGGGCTTTCAAGCGATAATCGACACAGACGAATGGGAGGCTGTTTCTGGCGATAGGCATTTGTGGCCAGGCGCGTCTGGTCGTGTGGCAATGCAAATGGACGCTTGGTGGACGTTCAACAACATCTACCTGCGAGACGAGTACCGTGAGCGTGGGATTGACATGATTCCGTATGTTGTGCCGCGCGGTGCAACGGCGTTGACCAATCGCAAGCCAGCATTTTTGGACTTTGCAGGAATTTCGGCGGCAACGGCGCACCCACGTGAGGCTTACGAGGTGCTAAAATGGCTATCTTTCATGCCAGATGCTTGGCATTATCGCATACAAAACTTCCAAGAGCAGTTGACACCAACAGGCGAGCGGTTTTACATCATTCCAGACAGATTCCCTGTAACGAACGACCCTGGAGTTTGGGCGGCTTTCCGAGAGTTAATGCCAGTTGACGATGGCGACACGTTCATGGGCGAGGCGTTTGATGCGTTTTTGCGTAACAGCCACGAGCCAGTTCCATTGGGCGGTCAAGGCATTTTGGGATTTGCGGAATGGTTGCACGAAGTGTATTTTAATGGCGAGTTTAACGGCGTTATCGGTATCGAGTCGGCTGTTTTCCAAGGTGCGGTAGATGCCCACGATGTGGCGGCAGATTTAGAGGCAAGCGGCAGGGCATTTTACGAGGCGGCTTTAGCGACATTTAGGGCGATTTATGGCCCACCGCCGAACTGAATTGCTAGAACTTCGCAGGGTTCGCAGGAAAATTCTGAAGATTCTGAAGATTTGGGAAGTTTAGGAAATTCGGAAGATTTGGAAAATTCGGAAGATTCCGCAACCACGCAACAAAGCAGACAGCAAGCCAATTTAGAACGGAGAGCGATGTTTTTGCAAAACGCAAACAACAATGACGGCACTATTAGCGAACTTTTTGACGGGGCGGCTTTTGCGGCGTTTTTGCCGCAAGTTGGCGGAGCGGCGTATCCACGACTGTACGAGTTGGTAGGTGGCACAATTTTGCTAGGTTTTGACCATTTTCGGCAAGGCGAACGCAACAGCATAATGGTCATAACTAGCCAAGATATGCAAACCTGGAGCGAGCCTGTGCTGATTGCCCAATATGACAACTTGGACGTGGCGAACGTGGCATTTGCCCAGTTGCCCAACGGCGACATTTTGGCGGCGTATCGTGCCAACGATGATGTAGCCAACGAGCCGCGCCGTGCCAATTATTACTCGTCCATAAGAGCCAGCGTTAGCCGAGATAACGGCGAAAGTTGGCAACATCATTCTATCATAGTGGAAGAAACAGGCATGGGCGGCGTTTACGAGCCACATTTCGGATTTTTAGAGAGAAATGGCGAAAAAGTTTTGGCGGTGTTTTACGCCAACGATTCGTGGAATGTTGTCAACCAAAATTCCCAGCAAAATATTGAATTTAGGTTTTTGGAAGACGAAGCCGCCGCAACATGGAGCGAAACGTTCATTGCCTCGAACGGGATACAAACACAATCAAGAGACGGAATGCCAGTTTGGGATAGGCTACCAGGCGGCGGCTATGTAATGGTAATCGAAGCAACAAACGAGCCTGGTTTTCCGTTCGTGGTGCAGCTAACAACCTCGGCGGACGGCTGGGATTGGTCAACGCCAATGCGGAATATTTTTGTGCCGCAACAGCAGGGCAAAAAGGCTGGCGCACCATACGTTGTGCCTTTGCCAGACGGACGGCTGGCGGTTTCGTTCCAAACGGATGACGGCAGACAACAAACAGGCGACCACAACAGCCGCATGAATGTTATATTTTCGGTTGACGAAACTTGGGAAACTTGGACAGAGCCGATTGTGCCGTTTAATGTTCCAGAGGGAACTTCGGCAAATTGGGGTTCGGTGTTTTTATGGGACGGTGCTTTGTATGCCGCTAGTGGTACGGTTATTGGCGGTAGGCAGGGGATTTGGTTGCGGCGGATTTTGGTTGAGTGATTTTTTGATTTAGATTGATTTGATTGATGTTTTTGGATTGATTTTTCCAATGAAAAACCGCAGAGGTTGAGCCTTTGCGGTTTTTTTTGGGGATATTTGCTATACACAACACGCATTTTTTTGTCAACCTTAAATAAACAACCCCGCAAGTCTGGTTTTTGCTTGCCTTATCTTGATAAAATTTATTTCAAAAAATTTTTTAATTTTTGTTTGACAAAACAAATGCACCATGATACAATATTTTTCGTTACAGAAAATTGTGCAAAATCATGCAAAAAAATTTTTGAAAGGGGATTGACAGGCTTGCAAATGTTTGATATAATTAAGAGCAGAGCAGAGCAGAGCAGAGCAGAGCAGAGCAGAGCAGAG
>WRKK01000143.1 GCA_009782245.1 Defluviitaleaceae bacterium
TGCTTTTTGACAAACATATAATTGATTTGGCAGTCCAAGCATTTGGCGTAGAAATTACCGAAGAAGAGCAAATATTGTTGAAAAATCTCACGAAATCAGAAAAGTGCAATGAATAGCGCTAAATCGGAATGGGAAAACGGGCGACCGACCCGCCTGCCGAGTGGGCAGGGGACGGTCGCCCCTACAAAAAAACCACCACAAACCTACCCGCCCAGCTTTTTCGCCTGATCTTCCGTTACTAAATTATCCAAAATTTCGTCCAAACTACCATTTAGCACGGCCTCCAATTTATGCAACGTTAGCGAAATGCGGTGGTCGGTTACTCGGCTTTGCGGATAGTTGTATGTGCGAATACGCTCGCTGCGGTCGCCTGTTCCCACTTGGCTTTTGCGTTCGGCGGATTGCTGCGCCTGCTGCTTGGATTGCTCTAAATCGTACAGTTTGGCACGCAATATTTTCATGGCTTTATCCTTGTTTTTTAATTGCGATTTTTCGTCCTGGCACGAGATTACAATGCCCGAGGGTGCATGAGTTACCCGAACGGCGGAATCCGTAGTGTTTACACTTTGCCCCCCGTTGCCCGACGAACGAAAAACATCTATCCGCACGTCATTCATGTCTATCTGCACGTCCAATTCTTCCGCCTCTGGCAAAACCGCCACCGTTACCGTGGAAGTATGTATGCGTCCGCTCGATTCCGTTTCTGGCACACGTTGCACCCTGTGAACGCCGCTTTCGTATTTTAGCCGAGAATACGCACCTTTCCCCTGTATCATAAACGAAATTTCCTTAAAGCCGCCTATTTCATTTTCGTTGGCGTTCAAAATTTCCGTCTTCCAGCGGTTGCCGTCGGCGTAATGCCCGTACATTCTAAATAGCACCGATGCAAACAAAGCCGCCTCGTCGCCGCCTGCGCCGCCCCTTATTTCCACTATAACATTTTTGTCGTCGTTGGGATCTTTTGGCAACAGCCGAATTTTCAGCACTTTTGCCACTTCTTCCAATTTATCCTGGCTTACTTTCAACTCTTCTTTTGCTAGTTGCCGCAAATCTTCGTCATCGCTTTCTTCTAGCATTTCCTTTGCATCTTCTAAATTTTGCTCCGTTTTTTTGTATTCTCGGTAGCTTTCTATGATTGGGGCAAGGTCGCTGTGTTCTTTCATTAAGGCTCGCCATCTATTTTGATCGGCAATAATCGCTGAATCGTTTATTTCTTCCGTCAAAGATTCAAACTTTTGCTCCAATTCTGATAACTTGTCAAACATATTTACGCCCCTTTCGCTTATGATTTTTCCGAATTTTGCTCCACTTCGCGCATTGCCAAAATTGTTTCTTGGATAAGCAAATCCAATTCCATGCCCAGCATTTCAGCGCCGTGGCGGATAACGTCCCGCGAGCAGCCCGCCGCAAATTTTTTATCCTTAAATTTTTTCTTCACGCTAGAAAGCTCCAAATCCATGCAGCTTTTGCTGGGGCGCATTATCGCAGTTGCACCGATTAGCCCCGTAAGTTCGTCTGTTGCGTACAAAATTTTTTCCATGTAATTTTGCGGTTCGTATGGCGATTTTGTTATGCCCCAACCGTGGCTTATTGCCGAGCGGATAACCGTTTCGTCAACGCCATTTTCCTGCAAAAGTTCTATGCCCTTAACGCAATGTTCTTCTGGAAACTGCTCAAAATCAATGTCGTGTAGCATTCCCACAACACGCCAAAATTCCTCGTTTTCGCTGTCGTTTTGCTTGGCAAAATATCCCATAACGCCAGAAACGGTTTCGCCGTGCCTTATTAAATGCGGCTCGGAGTTATATTTTTTTAGGAGGGTTCTCGCCTCGGTTATTGTTGGTATCATATTTTTTGCTCCTTTTTAGTTTAATTCAAGTAATTTGCTTTAGACCAAAATTTGCTTGGAAATGTTGAAATCACAGGCTTATTCATTTATGTATTCTCGGCTACCGTCAGCAAATTCCAAATAAGCCAACTTTGCAACTTCGTCATACCTCGCTATTGGTGCGGATTTCCAGCGGCTTTCAATCATATTTTCCTGAACAGCAACGTTAAATGCGGCTGTAATTTCTTCTATAGAAAGCCCGTTTATAAAATTGTTTGCTTTATTAAAACCATTAAAATCGGATAAATCCGATGTATCGGGCAAAAAGTCCGCTGTTCGCATTTTTTCTAAAGTCATAACATACTCCATTCCATTCCCGCTCATTCCTCAAAACTACCAAAAAACCTTTGCCGTCAAGCAAAGGTTATGTTCTGGGAGGTGAAGGATTCGAACCTTCGAAATCGTAGATAACAGATTTACAGTCTGCCCCCTTTGGCCACTCGGGAAACCTCCCACAGAACTAAATACCATTATAGCACATATTTTTACAATGTGCAAACATTTTTTTATTTTATTTTTGCCGATTTTTTGCCATATTATCGCCTTTTTTGGCTGTTTTTGGCTTTTTTGAGGTTTGTTCACAATTTTTGTTAAAATTTTACAAAAATTATCCTAAATTTACCCAAAAATTTGTAAGTTTTGCGAAACGGGCGGGTTAAATTTATGTGTTTGCAAAATACTGTTATATCGGGATTTTTGGCGTTCAACTTTCTATAATGTTCCCGTTGGTGGAAATTGTAACAACCTGCCACGGAATCGCTTTATTACAGTTTTGCAAGGCTTTTTTGGCGGCTATTTCTATGCCCGAACAGCACGGAACTTCCATTCTGGTAATAATTACTGATTTTATGTTGTTGGATTGCAATATTTTTGTTAATTTTTCCGAATAATCAATGTCGTCCAGTTTGGGGCAACCTATCATTATAATTCTACCCTGCATAAAATCCGCCCGAAACCGCTTGTACGTGTAGGCGGAGCAATCGGCGGCAATTAGCAATTTAGCGTTATCAAAATAAGGGGCGTTAATGGGCAGTAATTTTAGCTGTATTGGCCATTGGCTAAAAGTCGGCTCTTCGGCGGCGGTGATTTTGGTGGCATTTTCGGCGGCGTTTTCAAAGGTAATTGCACCCGTTGGACAAACAGGCAAACAACGCCCAAGCCCGTCGCAATAATCTTCTTGCAACAGGTAGGCTTTTCCGTCTTTCATGCCAATCGCACCGCCAGCACACGCCGTTACGCACACGCCGCAACCTATGCACTTTTGCGAGTCGATATTTATTTTTTTCGTCATTTTTTTCGTCATTTTTTCTTGTCCTTTGGCTCTATTTTGTCTCTTGTGAACATTCCGCGACCTCTTGGCAAATTTTCTTTTGGTGCGGCGGGTGCGGGTTTGTTAATTGTTTCCTTGGCTTTTGTGAGTGCAGCAGTTGAATCGGGAAATTCGTTCATTATTTTATCGCCGCAACTTTTGCAAAAGTTGCCTTTATCTACGGGTTGCCCGCATTGTATGCACTTTAGTGCATCATCTAGCCCTTGTTTTACCTGCAAACGCCCCTCTCGGATATATTTCAAAATCCGTTTTAGCGGGATTCCTGTATTTTCGGCAATATCTTTCATTGTGGTATATTCTCCCTCGTCTACAAAACTCCGCAATTCCTGAAACTGCTCCTCTTCTTTTTTTTCGCATTCTGGGCAAACAGGGGCAATAAACTTGTGAAAAAGCCGTTTGCACCGTGGACAATTCATTACTTGCATATTCGTACCTCCTTTATTGATTTACTGATTTTATTGACTTTATTGACTTTTTGGCATAAAGCCAATCGCATTTTTAACCTTGGTTAAAGTGGTTTGTGCCAGTTGGTTGGCACGTTCTGCGTTGTTTGCAATAATTTCATCTATATAGGCGGTATCTGCGATAAGTTCGTGATAGCGTTTTTGCAACGGCTCTAGCATGGCGACAACTGCACCGCCGACTTTTAACTTAAAATTGCCGTAACTGGTTGTGTTGGCAAATTCTGCCAGACATTGTTGCATTGTTTGGTTAGTGGCGCAAGCGTAAATTGTCAGCAAGTTGCTTACACCAGGCTGTTCTTCGGGGTTATATTCAATTTTATTAAGAGAATCGGTAACTGCTCGCTTAAATTTTTTTATGATAACATCGGGCGGGTCTAGCAGATGGATAACGTTGTTCAGGTTCGCCGTCTCCGATTTGGACATTTTTTTGGTTGGCTCTTGCAGACTCTTTATTTTTGCACCAACTGGCGGAATATACGCATCTGGCACAACAAAAATATCGCCATAAATTTTATTAAAGCGGACAGCAATATCACGGCACAGTTCAAGGTGCTGTTTTTGGTCGTCGCCAATGGGGACAAGTTTTGTGTTAAAAAGCAAAATATCGGCGGCTTGCAACACGGGGTACGTAAACAAGCCAGCGTTTATGTTGTCTTCATTTTTTTTGGATTTATCCTTAAACTGGGTCATGCGGCTAAGTTCGCCCATGTAGGTAAAACAGTTCAAAATCCAGGCAAGTTCGGCGTGGGCTGGTACGTGCGATTGAAAATAAACAATGTGTTCTTGCGGGTTAAGCCCCATTGCTATGTATAAAGTAAGCAGTTCGCGGCATTTTTTGCGGAACTCGGCGGGGTCGTGGCGAATCGTTATCGAGTGCATATCCACCACGCAAAACAGGCAGCTGTAATCCTTTTGCAATTCAACCCAATTTTTTACTGCACCTACATAGTTTCCCAAGGACGGCACGCCTGTTGCTTGCATACCGCTAAATATTATCGGTTTCAAAAAAATTCCTCCTAAATTTGATGTTAGTGATGTTAGATATATTAGTCATTAACTTAAACGATTTATGGGGGGAACGGGCGACCGAGGACGGTCGCCCCTACGGTCGGCGTTTTTGTAGGGGCGACCGTCCTCGGTCG
>WRKK01000144.1 GCA_009782245.1 Defluviitaleaceae bacterium
CGGTCGCCCCTACGGTCGGCATCGTTGTAGGGGCGACCGTCCTCGGTCGCCCGTTTTCCCATTCCGATCTAGCTTAAGTATACGCAGGCGGGTCGGTCGCCCGTCCCATCTCTTAGCTACGTTTTTGCAAAAACCGTGGAAACCGCACCGCACTTATCGCCAACATTAACTGCGACGGCACGTAAAACAGCCAGATTAGCGTGTAAACTATGTCAACGGCTTGCGGGGATAATTCTAGTGGGTCGCGCAAGTTAAATATTGCGACATTAACATCGCACAAGGCAAACAGAACCAACGCCGCCAATATAATTTTGCGGTTAAACAGCGGCAGTTCGTCCGTAGTGTTATCGGTATTTTTGCAATATTTTACGTGAACAATTATATTTTGTGCAAACAAAACCGCATACACCGCCGCAAAAAACATCAGCACATCGGGAAAACCCAGCAACACAAGCAAAACGCCAAAAAACAGCCCAACCGCCAGCGTTACAACGGTAACTTTCGGCAATTTACGCCGCACCCTAAAAATATACGCAGTATGTGCAAGCCAAAAAGTCGCAACGCCCAGCGTAATATAATCCGTCAACAGCAGAAAAAAATCCGAAACAAGCGTAAACGCCATTGCAAGCACCAAATAAGCCCAATCTTTTTTGGAATGTGCAAATTTCCCCAACAACACCGCTAACAAAAAACAAGCCGCCACAAGCAAAAATCTTGCAAAATTATCCATCGTTAGACAACTTCAAAACATTAAAACCGTGGGGCGCTGCCCCACACCCCGCAAGGGAACGCGTCCCCTTGACCCCGCTATTTTTGTTTTGTTCTATTGGATTTATTGGAGCGGTTGAATTTTCTGTATTTTCGGGCTTTACGGGCTTGCAAATTAGCGTAAACGGTGCTATTTTGCGGCTTGTGGCGGTTTTTAGGATTATTTTTTGCCTTGCGTGGTTGGCTTTTGTTATGTTTGCGTTGTTTTCGTCTGTTAGGGTTGTTGCTTGTATGGAAAAAACTTCGGGGGTTGTGCTTGTTGGCTCGATAAATTGTAGTGTTTCGCCCAGTTCAAAGAGATTGCGTTGTTCGATTGTTATTTTTGTTGTTTCGCCGTTTTCGTTGGGTTCGGAATTTTCAGTATTTTCGGCAGTTTCGGAATCTAGCACTATCCCCACAAAATCGTGGCTGCGGCTGTAGGACATATCCAAAAATTCATTTTTAGGCTTGCCAAAATAAAAGCCTGTTGTAAATGGGCGGTGGCTTGCCATTTGTAGCATTTGGATATATTTGGGGATATTTTCGGTATAAATTTTTTCGTCCTTAAAAAAGTCATCGATTGCCATGCGGTAAACTTTTGTTGTTAGCCCTGTGTAAAAAATTGTTTTCATGCGACCCTCTATTTTGAAACTTGTCAAGCCAGCCGCCAATAATTCGGGGATATGTGCAACTAGGCACAAATCTTCAGCGGCAAAAATATCTGTGCCGTTTGCGTGTTCTTCTATTGGCATAAACTTGCCTGGTCGGGATATTTCTTCGGCGTACAGCTTGTAGCCGTAACGGCATGGGTGCGTGCATTCGCCCAAATTGGCATCTCTAACATTATTATTTTCGTTATTTGTCATGTAGCGGCTAAGCATACAGCGCCCAGAGTAAGCCATGCACATAGCACCATGCACAAAACCCTCTAGTTGCACGGTTTCTGGCGATTTTTTGCGTGTTTCGGCTATTTCTTGTAAGGATAATTCGCGAGCCAAAATAACCCGCGAAGCCCCTAAATTATGCCAAAAATTCACGCTTGCATAGTTGGTTGTGTTTGCTTGGGTGCTAATGTGAATTTCGGTGTTGGGTGCCTCGGTTTTGGCAAGCTGGAAAACGCCAGGATCGCTTATAATAAAGGCATCTGTGCCCATTTCGGCAAGCGTTGCAAAATAGTTTTGCATATCGGTTATATTGGCGTTGTGGGCAAAAATATTGGCGGTTATATAAACTCGCACATTGTGGCTGTGAGCGTAGCTGATAGCGGTTGCCAGTTCGGCGTTATCAAAATTTTTGGCTTTTGCCCGCAAGCCAAAAGATGTTCCGCTAAGATAAACGGCATCTGCGCCGTAAAGTATTGCAAATTTCAGCTTTTCAAAATCGCCTGCTGGTGCAAGCAGTTCGGGTTTTTTCATGTTGTAACACCACTTTTCCAAAACTAAAAGCCTATGCACGGGTGCAAAAGGCTTTTAGCGGTTATTTTGCGTTATCTTTATTATTTTTATTGTTGTTATTGTTGTTGCGTTTGCTATTGCGGTTCTATCAAGCCGTATTCGCCGTCTTTGCGTTTGTATACCACATTTATTTCATCGGTTGCAGCACTGCGGAAAACGAAGAAAGAGTGGTTTAGCAAATCCATTTCTATTATTGCATCGTGAGCGTCCATGGGTTTTATTGCGAAACGTTTTGTTCGGTGGATAACTATTTCGGTTGGTTCTTCGTGATCTGTCATGTAAGATTGTTCTTCTGTTGTAGCGACATTGCGGCGCGAACGCTCTCTTAGTTGTCCTTTATATTTTTTAACTTGTTTTTCCAAAATGTCAACCACAGAGTCTAAACAAGCGTTTATCTCGCCAGCGGTAACTTCGGCACGCAACAGTCGTTTATGCAACGGGATACTAACTTCCATTTTGTGCTGATGCCGCACTTTGCTAACTGCAACAAAGACTTCGGCACTATCTGGCAAAAGTTTAGCCAAACGGTTAATTTTTTTTTCGCTTGTTTGCTTTATGTCCTCGGTAAGGGACATATTTTTGCCTGTAAAAGTGTATTTCATTGTGATACCTCTCTATATAACACTATATAATCGCAAAAAGTTTAGTGTGTAACGGCTTTTTCGGTTTCCTTATCAAAAATATGCACTTTGTTAAGGTCAAATGCAATTTTTATGCGATCGTTGGTTTTTGCTGTACTTCTAGGATTAACCCGAGCGGTAACTTGTTGCCCTGCAATAGAAAGATACAAGAAAACTTCAGCACCAAGCAACTCGGTAACTTCAACGTCTGCCTCAACAACAGCACCTGCGCCAGCGGCGGAAATAACAGCCTCTTCGTCGTGCAAATCTTCTGGGCGTATACCTAATACAACTTGTTTGCCAACGTAGCCGCCATCTTCCACTATTTTCGCTTTACCTTCAAGCAATTTAATGTTGTATTCGCCAATGGTGGCAAAAACATCGTTGCCTTCTTTTTTGATAGAAGCTTCCATTAGGTTCATTTGCGGCGAACCGATAAAGCCTGCAACAAACAGGTTATTGGGCTTGTTATACAAATTAACAGGGGAATCCACTTGCTGAATAACGCCATCTTTCATAACAACGATACGAGTGCCCAGCGTCATAGCTTCGGTTTGGTCATGCGTAACGTAGATAAAGGTGGTTTGTAGCCTTTGGTGCAATTTTGTGATTTCGGTACGCATTTGCACACGCAATTTTGCGTCCAAGTTTGACAGCGGTTCGTCCATAAGGAAAACTTGCGGTTCGCGCACGATAGCACGTCCCATAGCAACACGTTGGCGTTGTCCACCAGAAAGTGCCTTTGGACGGCGATCCAACAGGTTCTCTATCGCAAGAATTTTTGCCGCTTCGTTTACTCTTTTTTCGATTTCAGCTTTAGGAGTTTTCCGAAGTTTAAGACCAAATGCCATATTATCATAAACTGTCATGTGAGGGTACAGCGCGTAGTTTTGGAATACCATCGCAATGTCCCTATCTTTTGGAGCAACATCGTTCATAAGCCTATCGCCTATGTACAGTTCTCCCTCCGAGATCTCTTCCAATCCCGCAATCATACGCAAAGTCGTTGATTTGCCGCAACCAGATGGGCCAACAAAGATTATAAACTCCTTGTCTTCTATATCTAGGTTAAAGTCGGATACAGCCACCATTCCATTGGAATACTTCTTCATAATATTACTAAGTCTTAAGCTAGCCATTTAACAGCCTCCTTATTTTTACACCCCTAATTTGGGATATTTACAGATTTTTGGGCTACTGCAAAGCCCTGCACTTCTTACTAGGTAACTAATAACTTTATGATACACCATTTTTTTTCATTATGCTATATCACATCTTCACAAAGATTGTGTTACAATTTTGTTACATATGTACACTATATTATCGTTTTGCAAAATTTTTTTTTATTTAATATACAAATTTACTAAACATTGGCAAAAAAATTTCTTGTTCTCTTAAATCTTTTTTTGTGGTATAATTTTCTTGTTAGCAAATTTTTACCAAAACTTATTTTGACAACAGATAGGAGTTTTACTATGAAAACACAAAAAAAGGCGAAAATTAAGGCAAAAAAATTTGTACCACTAGCCAAGCAAAGCAAACGCCAGCAAAAAGAGCATAACAAAGCCGCCCGTAATTTATGGGATTTTAACCCAGTAACCCGCACAAAACCTAACAAAAAAGTGTACGACAGAAATAAATCCAAATTATACCCCTACCGAGGGCTACTTTGGATTTTTTTCGTGATACTTTTTGTGCATATGATTGACTTTATCGATACGTTGTAAGTTGTGAATAATTACCAACGGTATAAAAAATTTTTATTTTGGTATAGGGCAATTTGCTAGAAGAAAACGGGTGGACAGGCGGGTAATATCCGCCAACAAGGCGACAATCGGAATGGGTAGACGGGCGGAATGGTTGGGGGCAAACGGACGACCTGCCAACAAGGCAACAATCGGAATGGATAGACGGGCGGAATGATTGGGGCAAACGGGCGAAATGGTTGGGGGCAAACGGGCGAAATGGTTGGGGGCAAACGGGCGAAATGGTTGGGGGCAAACGG
>WRKK01000145.1 GCA_009782245.1 Defluviitaleaceae bacterium
GTCGGCGGACAGGTGAAACCCCCAACGCCCCCCGTTGGTTGGGGCAAACGGTCGCCCGTTCCGTCGGGTTTGCGATATTTCAATAAAAATGTGGCTTGCGGACAATCGCCCCGCCGAAAGGTAGCCACACAAAATAAATATAGAAAAGGAAGATTTTTATGAAAAATACTAATTTGCCAAACATGGCGAAAGAATTTTTGAAAGGATTGTTGCTAGGGACTTTTGTAACTTTGGTGTTAGTGGGCTTGATGTTGGCGAGCGTACTAAATGTTCACGCCGCACAATCCCGTGTTGTAGAGATTGAATATAGCAACGCACTATCACGGGCAATATCACGCAACCCCGATACATCGCCGCTAGATTTAGAGGCACGGCGCGCGGCGGCAAGGGCAAGGGCAAATTTAGCGGAATTTTTAGCATTAACAGGCTCGGGCGATTACCGTGAGCAAGCCGAAGCGGCTTATGGGCAGCGGCTGATAAATTTAGCCGAAAGCAACCGCTTGCAAGGCGAACTGGCACGTATTGCGGCATCTACAGAGTTGGCGTTACGCAACCACATAGCCAACATAGCCCGCCAGGAATCGCAAATTGCCAACTTAACGCTAAACCTGGACATAAACGAGCGTATGCTAGAGCAAACACTTTTGCGCCACCAGCACGGAATGGCAAGCACCGCCGAAATAACCGATGCCGAACTCGCCCTTGAACAAACGCACCTAAATCTGGCGACTTTGCAACTGCAACTTGCAAACGAACGGCAAAGCCTTAATAGGCTGATACATCACACAATAACGCAAAACACGCAAATTATTTACGATGTACACGATATTCCGCCGATAACCGCCGAAATGCGTACCGATAGGCTAATATCCCGCCAAACCAACAGCTACCCCACCGTGCAGCATTGGCAAGATCAAGTAGAAGTGCGGCGTTTTGAATGGCAACGCCAGCTAAACGACCCACGGGTTGACAACGCTCAAATGCGGCTACAGCTAGATTTGGCTCATATCGAACTTAATATGGCGGAAACTTTGGCAGAATTGGGCATACGCAACCTTTTTGCAGAATGGGATAGGTTGCTAGAACAGGAAAACAGTTTGCAAATGGCTCTAGCACAGGCGCAATCGGATTATGCCGATATGCAGGAGCGTTTTGCGGCGGGACTTGTAACGGAAATTCAAGTAGAAATGCTGGCACTAGCCGTAACAATGCGGGAAACAGAACTAGCCTTGCACGATTACAATTTTTGGATAGCACGATTTAGAATTGAGCACCCGTATGCAAGATAAAAATACAAAAAAACCCAAAAATGCCGTAAAAACTCCATGCTACATAATCGACGAGCAACAGATTATAAAAAACCTGCAAATTTTGCGTGATGTAGCCAATAGGGCTGGTTGCAAAATTTTGCTGGCACAAAAGGCTTTTTCGGCGTTTGCACTGTATCCGCTTATCGGCGAATATTTAGACGGCACAACCGCCAGCGGCTTGCACGAGGCACAATTAAGCCACGATTACATGAAAAACGAAAATTCCAAAAAAGAAAATCCCAAAAAAGAAAACCACGTTTTTTCCGTGGCTTATTCTGATGCCGAATTTGCGGAAATTTTGCAAATTTGCGATTACATAATATTTAACTCGTTTGGGCAATGGGAGCGGTTCAAACAGCAGATAAAAGCCCACGAAACCGCCACAAACAGCAAAAAAAATTACGGCATACGCATAAACCCAGAACATTCCACGCAAGGCGGCGGCATATACGACCCATGTGCGACAGGCTCACGGCTGGGCGTTACCGCAAAAAATTTCCCGTTTGCGGATTTTTCGGGTATTTCCAATATTGAAAATGACGAAATTGGCGAAAATGACGAAAATGGCGAAACGCCCAAAATAACGGGCTTGCATTTTCATACGCTGTGCCAGCAAAATTCCGATGCACTAGAAAGCACCGTAAAAGCATTCGAGGAAAAATTTTCGCAATGTTTCGGCAAGCTAAAGTGGGTAAACTTCGGCGGCGGACACCACATAACTCGCCCAAACTACGACACAGAAAAATTGATTTCTGTGATAAAAAATTTTCGGCAAAAATACAACCTAGCGGTCTATTTAGAGCCAGGCGAGGCAATAGCCTTAAATGCTGGTGTTTTGGTCAGCACCGTTTTGGATATAATCGAAAACAACGGCAAAATAGCAATATTAGACACTTCCGCCACGTGCCATATGCCCGATGTGCTAGAAATGCCCTATCGTCCAGAAGTAACAACCGCCGCACCAAAAGGCGAAAAGCCGCACAGCTATGTTTTCGGCGGCGTAACCTGCCTTGCTGGCGACATTATCGGCGAATATTCCTTTGACCAGCCGCTACAAATAGGCGATACCGTAACTTTTACCGATATGGCAATCTATTCAATGGTAAAAAACAACACATTTAACGGAATAAATTTGCCCAGCATTGCCCTACAACGGGCAAACGGCACATTGGCGGTTTTGCGGGAATTTGGTTATCAGGATTTTTTGGGGCGGCTGGGGTAAAATTTTTTGTATAGGAGGGCTTTATGTCCCAAATAAAAGTAACAAACTTAACGTTCTCCTACGAGGGCGATTGGCGAGAAATTTTCACAAACGCCAATTTTCAGATTGACACCGATTGGAAACTGGGATTTTGCGGCCGCAACGGCAGGGGCAAAACCACGTTTTTGAACCTGCTAATGGGCAAATACGAGTACAGCGGCACAATTTTAGCCGATACCGCTTTTGAATATTTTCCGTTTACGGTGGATATTTCGCAGAATACGGTGGATATTTTTGGCAAAATTGCACCCTCGGCACAATTATGGCAGTTGCAAAAAGAGTTGTCAAAATTGGATATGCCCGAAGATGTGCTGTATCGCCCGTTTGCGACACTTTCCGAGGGCGAACGCACGAAAGCAATGCTGGCGGGGCTTTTCTTGCGGGAAAATAATTTTTTGCTAATTGACGAGCCAACCAACCATTTAGACCGCAACGCCCGTAAAACAGTCGCGCGGTATTTGAACACAAAAACGGGCTTTATTTTGGTTTCCCACGATAGAGCCTTTTTGGACGGCTGCATTGACCACGTTCTCTCGATAAACAGGGCAAACATTGAGGTAACAAAGGGAAATTTTACCGCCTGGTTTAAGCGGAAAAAAGAGCAGGATTTATCGGAATTGGCGCAAAACAGAAAGCTGAAAAAAGATATTACCCGTTTGGAGGAATCCGCGGCACGGGCGGCAAATTGGTCGGATAAGGTAGAAAAGAGCAAAGTTGGCGCATACGACAAAGGGCACGTTGGGCACATGGCGGCAAAAATGATGAAACGAGCCAAAAACACCGAAAATTTGCGTAACAAAGCGGTCGAGGAGAAATCCAAACTACTGAAAAATATCGAGGCGGCGAACACAGAATTAAAAATACACTCGCTAAAGTACCACAGCCGCCGCTTGCTTGCCTTGGAAGATGTTTCCGTTTTTTATGACGGCGTTTGCGTGTGCAAAAATGTCAACTTTAGCGTGGAGCAGGGCGAACGGCTGGCAATCGTTGGCGGCAACGGCACGGGCAAAAGCAGCCTATTAAAATTATTATGCAACGAAAAGCCAGCCACCATGCGGCATACAGGCGAAATTTTAATAGGCGGCGGGCTAAAAATATCCTATGTACAGCAAAACACAGCCAATTTAACGGGCAAATTAGCCGATTACATTAGTCATTTTGCCCTAAACGAGCCATTATTTAAGGCAATCTTACGCAAGCTAGATTTCTCGCGCGACCAATTTGACAAGCCCATAGAAGAATACAGCGCGGGGCAAAAAAAGAAACTTATGATTGCCAACAGCCTTACAACGCAAGCCCACCTATACATCTGGGACGAACCCCTAAATTACATCGATGTCCTTTCACGAATCCAAATAGAAGAACTTATAAAAAATTATCAGCCCACAATGATTTTTGTGGAACATGATGCGGATTTTTGTGAAAATACAGCTACAAAAATTTTGGAATTATGGTAAAGCATAAGACCGTGGGGCTCATGTTTGCGGACAGAGCAGACGGGCAGGTAAAATTTTCGCCAAAAAAGGCGAGCCTATAGGCTTGCCTTTTTTTATACTCGCACAACTTAAAAACAAACTGATTTAATAGAAAACTATAACAAACGAACCCGTCTTTTGCCGATGTCAACTAGTAAAATTTTGAAACATACCACATTATGAATGAGATATATGTGCAAAAATAATAAAAAGTCGATCAATTTTTGTGCATTGTTACCAAAATTCAAATAATTTTTGTGTTTATTGCATCAAATTGCTATTTGAAATCTATTTATACAGGTCAAATTTAACAAAAAAAATTATTTTTGATGGTAAAAATATACATAATCAACAAGGTCTATCAAGTCAATATTTTTTTCAAAGCAAATATTTTATTAAATTTTGCTAAACCTATTCCAAATTGTTCCTTACAATATGCTTTTTTACAGGATTTTTTGAGGTTGAAAATTTTGTAAAAATTTTTTATTGACACATTTTCAAGGAAAATATACAGTATACTTGTTAGCTAACAAAAATAAAGTGAAATACTTGAGAGGTGATGCTTGGAAATTAAAATTGTTGGAATAGCCTGTTTTAGAAAGGATTAATCTGATGTTAAAAAAGATTGTTGTGTTTTTACTTGTTTCGTCTTTACTAACTGCTTGTGCAAGTACAGCTACATCAAATGAAAGCGATATAGCTACCGAGGGTAGTTTGGAAACAGGTTTAGTGGAAGTGATAGCCGAAGTGCTAAACGAAGACATTATCGTTATAGAAGACGTTATCGTTATACATGAAGAAAGCACCAC
>WRKK01000146.1 GCA_009782245.1 Defluviitaleaceae bacterium
CGACCCGCCTGCCGCGGGCAGGGGACGGTCGCCCCTACGGTCGGCGTTTTTGTAGGGGCGACCGTCCTCGGTCGCCCGTTTTGCCCGTTTTGCCCGTTGCGGCTACTTCGCTGGGTAACTTGTGTGAATAATGGAATTTATCGTATTCCCCAACAGCAAAAACAGTGCAATCAAATTAAGCCAAATTATCAAAATAAAAACGCCCGCAATGCTGCCATAAATCATCGAAAAATTAACAACATTATCAATCACAAGGCTAAAAATACTGGAAGAAACCGCCCACAAAAGCACAGTTGTCAACGCACCTGGCAAAACGACCGTTCGCCGCACGCACGCCAACCGATAAACCAACGCAATCAGCACAACCAACGCCACAAACGCCACCGCCGCCGAAGTTGCTTGCAATGCCAGCCCAATATCAAAATCGAAAAATTGCCGCAACGCATGAACAATATTATTGCCAAAAACCCACAAAGCCAGCATACTAACCAGCGAAAAAGCAAAAATAAACGTTAATCCAATGCTCAACAGCAGACTTTTGAAAAATCCACGTTCCTCTTTGAAACCGTGGGCTTTATTTACGCCGCGCATTACCGCCCGAAAGCCGTTTGATGCACTAAATACGCTGATTAGCAAGCTGCCCGAAAGCAATCCGCCAGATGTGCCAATCGTCAACTCTACCATAAAATTTACGATGACCTGTGCAATATCTTCTGGGAACATCTCGAAAAGCTGATAAACTAGCGGAGAATCCTGCAAGTTCAAAAATCCCAAAACCGATACCAAAAATACCAAAAACGGAAAAAATGACAACAATATCTTGTAAGCCAATTCGCTGGCTAACGAAAAGAGTTCGTCCTCGATGATTTTGGCGAACAACTTGGATAAAAATGCAATTACTTGCCGTCCAATTTTGAAAAAAATTCCCAATTATAAGTCCTCCAATAAATTTAATGCGTACGCCAAAATGTCGGCGGTTTCGGTTTCGTCAAATTCAATGTTTGGTGCAATGCCGATGTTGTGGATAGTTTCGCCGTTTGGGCCGCTGATAAGCAGCACCGTACCACGCACCGCCGAGCCGCCCGTCAACGGAATTGTAACCTGCCCAATCGCTTTGCCCGTTGTGGTTGTGCCGATTGTTGTGATGTTTTGCAGATTATCCTGGAGGGCTAAAATTAGGCTTTCGGCGGCACTTGCTGTGTTGCGGTTTTGCAAAATTATAATGTTGTCAAAATCAAAATATGCGGCGTTGCGACTGCGAATCTGCCTTGTAAAAAACGGCAACCGAGTTTCCTCATAGCCCAAAATTGCCCCGTTTTCCACAAATAAATCCGCTATCTGATGAAAATCCATTAGCAACCCGCCAGAATTAGCCCGCAAATCCAATATTAAATTGTCAAATTGCCCAATCACTGTGCGGTTTTCTTGAATAAATCGGCGAGTGTGCCCGCTAATGTTTGGCACAAAAAGATAAACCGTGCTTTCGGTTAGCGGCTCAAAATAGACTAATTGGGCGGTTTGCCGCTCGTTGGCAAGCGATATTTGCCGTTGCGTTGGACTGTATAAATATGTAAATCGGTCGTTGTTAATCTCGCGAATCCGCTCTGTTACTACCGCCATGACCATTCTGTCAAAATCCCGAAAATGCCCACGAAAATTTTCCGTGCCTAATGCTTGTGTGTATAATGTGTCCAAATCGTCCACAAATATGTAATGCTGCGAAATTAGCAGCCTAAAAATCCAGTAATCATAGTGAACGTAAAGGCTGCCCAAATGTAATGCCAACAGCACAAAAAATCCTATCTTAAAAAACCGATAACTGCGGGGTTTTTTCGGCTTTGGTTGAATGAAATTTAGTTCGCTTTTTTTTCGATTTTTCCATTTTTTCCACATATGCAACCTCCACGGCGGATTTTTTTGGATTTTAGGCTTGTTGTGCTAATGTTGATTCGGCAAATCTTATGTGAGCGTTGGCGAAATCTAGCATATAGGCTAGTTCCTTTTTGGTTTTATTTATATTTTCTACTGCAAAATCATCGTCCAAATAATAATCGGCGGCGTTTCGCAATTTTCGCCAATTTCTTATCTTTTTTTTCATATCGCCAGATTTCACTATGCTTGTACCCTTTGTATTATTGTATAGTTTGATATATTGATCGAGTATCGATTCGTGAGCCGTGCCAAATGCCTTGATATATCTCTGTTTTAGCCAAATAGCTGTAATCATAGAATGAAAACAAGCGTAATAGGCTCGGCTTATTTCGTCTCTTAAGTGGGCGGCTGAAGTTGCTCTAAATAGGCAATCTTTGGCATTTTCTAAAGATGTTTCGACTTCAGTCCTAAATTTCAATGTATTCACCCACTTCTTCAGTAAAAATTTTTTCCACTTCGTCATTAATCATAATGGTATTAACATCGCAATTTTCCATTGCAGCCCACAAAAGTTCCCAATTAGTATCAGGTTCTTTCAAAAAAATATACACAATATATCCACCATCAGAACACTGATAGTTGTAAACTTTGGCTATTCTGGATTTATTAATTTCAATATATTTACTGATGTTCGTATCCATACCACAAGCCCCCTTTCATTCCTTTGGCGGAAATTATGTTGGTTTCTTTGTATTCTAGGCTATCAATATAATCCCAAGCTGGGTCATTTCCTATATATGTGTCTTGCCAACTAAATTCTTCGGTAGTTTTCACGAATACTGTAAGATGCCCTTTTGACGGCAAGTCGATGACAAACATATCCACAAACAAATCTTTTGCTTGCTCCTGCAAAAGTTTGCGTAATTTTTCCCTGTCTAGGGGCTTTCGTTCGATTCCCATTGTATTTGGTATCATTGTAATCACTCCTTTTTATTGGATTTTATTGGATTTTAGAACTGTAGCAAAGCCTAATTTACGGCTGTTGTTTCAGCATTTCTTCGGCAAATCTTATGTGAGCGTTGGCAAAATCTAGCATATTTAGCAGTTCGTCTTTGGTTTCTGCTATTTTTTCCACCGTAAAATCATTGCCTAAATAATAATCGGCGGCATTTCGCAATTTTCGCCAGTTTTTCACGCTCTTTCTTGAATCCCTAATGTTTGCAATATTTGTGCCTTTTGTTTTGCTATATAATTTGATGTACTGGTCAAGCGTAGATTCGTGAGCCGTGCCAAATGTGTCGACATACCTTTGCTTTAGCCAAATAGCCGTAATCATGGAATGAAAACAAGCGTAATATGCTCGGCTTATTTTATCCCTTAAGTGGGTGGCTGAAGTTGCTCTAAATAGGCAATCTTTAGCATTTTCTAACGATGTTTCGACTTCAGCCTTAAATTTCAATGTATTCACCCATTTCTTCAGTAAAAATTCTTTCCACTTCGTCATTAACCATAATGGTATTAACATCGCAATTTTCCATTGCAGCCCACAAAAGTTCCCTGTTGGTTCTGCCCGTTTCCTTAAAAAAAATATATACAATATATCCCCCATCAGAACACTGATAGTTGTAAACTTTGGCTATTCTGTCTTTGTTAATTTCAATATATTTACTGATGTTCGGATCCATACCACAAGCCCCCTTTCATTCCTTTGGCGGAAATTATATTAGTCGATTTATAGTTCAGACTATCAAGATAATCCCAAGCTAGGTCGTTTCCTATATATGTGTCTTGCCAAATAAATTCTTCGGTAGTTTTCACAAATACTGTGATAATGCCCTCTGACGGAAAATCAAAGACAAACATATCCACAAACAAATCTTTAGCTTGCTCCTGCAAAATTTTCCGCAGCTTTTCCCTATCTAGCGGCTTTTGTTCGATTCCCATTGTATTTGGTATCATTGTAAACACTCCTTTTTATTAGATTTTTTTGATTTTGCTGTATTTTCAGTATATCCCATGTTTTGGGATTTGTAAAGCGGCGTATTATTAGAACTGTCGCAAAGTTTGGTTTACGGCTGTTGTTTCAGCATTTCTTCGGTAAACCTTATGTGGGCGTTGGCGAAATCTAGCATATATTTTAGTTCTCTCTTGCTTTGTTCTATCTTATCCACTACGGCAAAATCATCTCCCAAATAATAATCGGCAGAGTTTCGCAATTTTCGCCAGTTTCTTATATTTCTTCTCATGTCTCCAAATTTCACTATGCTTGTGCCCTTTGTATTATTGTATAGTTTGATATATTGATCAAGCACCGATTCGTGAGCCGTGCCAAATGTTTCGATGTACCTTTGCTTTAGCCAAATAGCGGTAATCATGGAATGAAAGCAAGCGTAGTATGCTCGACTTATTTCGTCCCTTAAGTAAGTGGCTGAAATTGCCCTAATTACACAATCTTTAGTATTTGCTAAAGATTTTTCAATATCAACCCTAAATTTCAATATATTCACCCACTTCCCCATTAAAAGTATTTTCTATTTCGTCATTAATCATAAGCGTATTAACATCGCAATGTTCCATCGCATTCCACAAAAGTTCCCAATTAGTGCTTCCCGCTTCTTTCAAGAAAATATACACTATATATTTGCTGGAAGAGCACCGATAGTTATAAATTTTGGCTATTTTGGATTTGTTAATTTCAATAAACTTAATTAGGTTCGTATCCATACCACAAGCCTCCTTTCATTTCCTTGGCGGAAATTATGTTAATATCCCTGTATTCCAAACTGTCAAGATAATCCCAAGCTGGGTCGTTTCCTACATACCTATCCTCCCAAATAAATTCTTCGGTAGTTTTCACGAACACTTTGAGATGCCCCTCAGACGGCAAGTCGATGACAAACATATCCACAAACAAATCTTTAGCTTGCTCCTGCAAAATTTTCCGCAGTTTTTCCCTATCTAGCGGCTTTTGCTCGATTCCCATTGTATTT
>WRKK01000147.1 GCA_009782245.1 Defluviitaleaceae bacterium
ATATATATATATATATACTGGTTTTAAGGTATTCTTTAGCAAAGTTTACCACGTTTTTCATCGCCGTAGGTGGATTTTATATAATTTTTAGCGCTATTTTTGGCAAATTTTGAAACTTTTTACCAAATAATTACCAAAACACCACATCTAGCCTAAAAAAGAAGCAAATAAAGAAAGAGGTGTAAATATGGGTTCTATTGCAACAGGCAAAAAATTTGCGACAAGAGCCACTAGACCATGGTATATACGCATGGTTAAACAATGGGATTTGCAGTTGTTAGTTGTCCCCGCTATAATTTACGTCATAATTTTCAACTATATTCCCATGTATGGCATAATTATCGCCTTTCAGGATTTTAGGCTAGGCGACACGCTAGGATTCAGCCGCTGGGTTGGCTTGGAACATTTTAGGGCATTATTAGCCGACCCCAACCTTACCAGAATACTCACAAACAACGTTGTTATGGGACTTTTGCGGATTTTTATCGGCTTTCCGTTGCCAATTATTTTTGCCGTAATGCTCAACGAACTGCGGAGCATTCGGTTCAAGAAGTTTACGCAAACCGTTAGCTATTTGCCGCACTTTATTTCTTGGGCGGTTGCCGCAACGCTGATGTTCGATTTCTTCCACGTGGACGGCGGTGCTGTCAATGAACTGCTTATGTGGCTGGGAATCATCGAGTCGCCGATATTCTTCTTTGGCGAAAGTCGCCTGTTCTGGGGAATGTTCATAGGCACTCACGTTTGGAAACAGCTTGGCTGGGACGCTATAATTTTTGTAGCCGCAATTACCGCCATCGATACCGAACTCTACGAGGCCGCCAGCATTGACGGTGCAAGCCGCCTTGCTAAAATTTGGTATATCACAATAGCGGGCATTAAGCCAACTATAATTATACTCTTCATTCTGACCGTGGGCAGCCTTATGGCAACCAGCTTTGACCAAATTATGATGCTTACTCGCATGATGGGCAACGCTCTGCTGCGTGAACACGCCGATATTCTGTCAACTTACACTTTCCGTGTGGGTATTTCAGGAATGAGATTCTCGTTTGCATCGGCTGTCGGACTTTTGACCGCCGCACTCAACTTTATTCTGTTAATCTCGGCAAACTGGATTGCTCGGCGCAAAAGCGACACATCACTATTTTAGAAAGGGGCTGAAATTATGGCAGGAAAACGAACAGCCATCGATTATGTCATTGACGGCATAATAATTTTGATAATGTTAATTGTAATTTTTGCGGTAATGTATCCTCTGCTAAACGCTTTGGCAATCTCGTTTAACCATGCAGACGATACCGCTCGCGGCGGCATAACAATATTTCCGCGCGTATTCGCCTGGGAGGCGTATCGCAACATTCTAACCAATCCGCTAATCTGGAACGCCTACATGATAACGATTTTACGCACCAGTATTGGCGTTGTAACGGCACTATTTTGCACAGGAATTTTAGCCTATGGGCTTGCCCACTCTAATTTGGTGGGGCGCAAATATTACGCAATAATTTGCCTTGTGCCAATGTATTTCACGGGCGGACTTATCCCAACTTTCTTGATGATTCGCTCTATGGGACTGTTTAACAACTTTTTGGTCTACATAATTCCCTCGCTTATTGGATTGTTCAACATTATTCTGATGCGAACGTTTTTTCAAAGTTTGCCAGAATCGTTGGAAGAATCCGCCATGTTGGACGGCGCTAACTATTTGACAATCTTCTTCAAAATAATTGTGCCAATTTCCACGCCGATTATCGCAACAATCGCCCTATTTGTCGGCGTTGGACACTGGAATGACTGGTTTGTGGGCAATGTTTACATCACAAGCCCAGAATTGCGCCCAATGCAAAATGTTTTGCTAAGCGTTATCAACGAGGCACAATTTGCCGAACAAATGGCGGCTTTAGCGGGACAAGGCGGCGGTGCGGCACTAGCGGCGGCACAAGGCGGCCATGGCGGAAGAACCGTAAACGTGCGCAGCATTACGATGGCGACAATGTTCGTAACGATTGCGCCCGTGGTAGTTGTATATCCGTTTTTGCAACGGTTTTTTATAAAGGGCATAATGGTAGGCTCTATTAAGGGCTAACTTATGAAAATATACGAAAGTAAAGGAGACTTTGACATGAAAAAATTATTTTTAGTATCTGCTTTGTTGATTGCAACGCTTGTATTGGCGGCTTGCGGACAGGATTCCGCAGAGTCGGGAACAGCAGGCGGCACAACAGGCGGCATGGGTGCGACGGCGGCGGCAGGTGCAGAGGCGGCTGGAATCCCAACAGACCGTGAGCATTACACGTTTAGAATGCACTTTAACTATGCGTGGTTTACGCCGAACCCTTGGGGCGGCGACGATTTATCCGCATACTGGGCAGAAAAATTCAACATTACAATGGTCCCAACTTCCCCAGATGCGAACGAAATGGAAACGCTGAACCTTATGATTATGGCGGACGATTTGCCAGATGTAATTTGGATGGATAGAAGTCCGCACAATGTGGAAATGTCTAGGCTTGGCTTGTTTGTGCCTATTGACGACATGGTCGCAATGGTTGACAACAACTGGTATCACGATAACATTTTGGCATCTACGCAAGCATTTTATGCGGTGGACGGCGTGAATTACACCATTCCAAACTGGGCGCGGCAAGGTATAGTCGGTCAACCAGGGCAAGCCACAGGCGGCAACAACGCTTGGATGATAACCACCAATATTTGGGAGGCTGTTGGTTCGCCTGAACTTAACACTTTGGAAGATTTGTTTGACTACATGATAGCCGTACGTGATGCAGGGTTGACAAACTCCGCTGGCGTACCTGTTATTCCAATGTTGACAAATGCAGGCCCCAACTTTGGTGCAGATTTTCTTAACTTGGCATTGCTCCGTGCACATGGCGGCGTACCCGATGGTTGGTGGTTCAGCATTTTAGAGGACGGCACACACGGCTTTTTGCCACGCAGCGAAACTTGGCGTACATCTTTAATGGAGCTTAATCGCTGGCACAGAGAGGGATTATTCCCCACAACCAACCTAACAAACAGCCTTGACCAATTTTTAGAGGCAGTTACAACAGGGCGCGGCGCGTTGATATTCTACGACCACTCGGCAGACGACCAAAACCGCTTTAGAGCAATCTTGCGCGAAACCGATCCAGGCAACTCGATTGAGGTTGTTACATCAATCTACAACGGCAGAACTATAACAATGTTGCCAGCTAGAGGTCTATCGCCAGACAGAATTTATCACGAGCATCACGCAACATTGGGCTGGAACGGCTCTTTTATCACCACAAGCGCCGAGCAACCAGAGCGTATTTTTGAATTTTTGACATGGCTGCTAACGCCCGAGGGCAGCGCAGAAATGATGTATGGTCCTCCAGGCGGCATTTGGGATTATCTTGATGCTGACGGAATACCAGTATTCAACACACTTCCAGTAGAGTTGACCGCCGAAGAGCTTATCAGCTTGGGTGCATGGCGTTGGGATATTCACGGACACGCAAACCACGTTGACCGCATAAAATTTGCGGTAAACAACTCGCTACCAGAAGAAATGCGTACGTGGGTAGAAACGATGCAATATGAAGTATTTACGCCAAACTTAATGATAACGGACGAATTTGCAGTTATCGCACTATCCATCGAGCCTGGCACAGATTTGCACATAAGCCGCACATTTATCAGCGACAACATGGAGGCGGTTTTGCCGCAAATAATCATGGCACCCACCGAAGATGATGCGTTGAGATTGTTGGACGATGCGTTGGCGTTCGCCGAGGCGAATAATATCGCAGAAATTGAGCGTGTTCAAAACGAGCGGTATCAGTATAATTTGAGCGTGCAAGGCGGTACTATTTTTAGAGCACCAGGTAGCCCCTGATTTTAGCGGTGTTTTGCTAGGATTTTGCATGATATACAAACCCCCAGCCTTGTCAAATCGACAAGGCTGGGGGTTTGTTTGAATGTGGGGAAATTCTAATAGCCTTGCCTTTTGATTAAGTTTGTGCTAGAATAATCCCAAATACTAAAAATCCAAAATACAAAAGGAGAGTGCAATATGCGAAGTGCTGAAAATACAGATAATAAGCCACGCAATCCCGATTTGGATTTTACCAACAAGCAAGGAAAAAGCACCCTTGAAGTGCATTTTTATAAACACGGAAAAAGTTTCGGATTTGCAACGGCTGACGAATATCTAAAATCGGCAAGATGGTTTTTGGAAAAGCCAGCAACCGCAACCATTCAGCATTTTATATCGGCGGCGGGGACTTATTTTAGATACGACACAGCCACAAACGAATTTGCCATAATAAACGAATTTGGCGGAATATCCACGTATTTCAAGCCAAACACCAAAAAATACTATTGGCTAGAGCAAATTAAACTCTACAAACCAAAACAAGCAGGAGGCAAAAAATGAAAAAATATAAATGCCCATGTTGCGGCTATTACACGCACGAAACCGATGCAAAGGAAGGCCCGATTTTTGAAATTTGCGAAATATGTTATTGGCAATATGACGAAACGGCACACAACAGCCCAATTATCAGCGGTGCAAACCAATTATCGCTTAGCACGGCAAGGCAAAATTACAAAAAATTTGGCGTTTGTGATGAAAAATTCGCCAGCACCGCAAAAATCCCCATAACCGCTTAAAAGTGTCCACGGCAAGCACTGTGGCAAAATTTAAGTTGCCTTTTGCGGAAAATTTTGCTACAATGGCAAGAGTAGGCAAGAGTACCTAATCCAACCCAAAAAGGAGATTACCCAAATGAAATTTTCACAAATGCAATACACCCGCCCAAACGTGGACGAAATAGCTGAAACGTTCAATCAGCTAATAGCCGAACTAGCCGCCGCAACCACCGCCGAACAGGCTTTTGCGACATATGAAAAATATGACG
>WRKK01000148.1 GCA_009782245.1 Defluviitaleaceae bacterium
TAAAGCACCGCACCGCCGCTGTTGCCCCACATTCCTTGGAAACTTAGGATAAACAGGGTAATCCAAGCAGGTTTAACGGCTGGCATAACGACCGTCCACAGGGTGCGAAATTCGCTTGCACCGTCAATTTGTGCCGCCTCGATAAGCGAGTTTGGCACACTGGACATGAAATTTTTCATAAGATAAAGCCCCAGCGTTGAGCCGAACGAGGGCAAAATAATAGCAAGGTAAGTATCGATAAGCCCCAAATTTGCCATAATAATATAGTTGGGAACGGCGGTAACGGCGGCGGAGAACATCAACGCAACAACAATCAGCCCAGACAGGAACTGTTCGCCGAAGAACTCATATTTTGCAAGCGGATAAGCCGCCATTGATGCAAAAATAATTTGTCCAAGCGTTCCAGCAACGACCAAAAACGCCGTATTGAACACATACCGCCAAAACGGAACAAGCGTATTATTGAACAAATTTCCCACGGAGAAGAAGTTATCGAGCGTTGGGTCTCGGACGAAAATTAGCGGTGGAACACGCATAAGTTCGCTAAGCGGCTTGAAAGCGTTGTTGACCAAAAAAATTACAGGGAACAGGAAAATAACAGCCATTAACGCCAGCACAACCAACAGGGCGATATTTCCCTTAACGGTGCGGCCGCTAGAGCTTTTCGTTTGGAACATTGAGACAATCGTTTTCTCTTCAGGGCCGCTGCGTTTTGCGAGTTTGCGGCGAGCAAGATAATCACGAAAATCGTCCAATTTATTATTGGATTTTCTACCTTTGGTAACTGTCATGTGCCAACCCTCCTTAAGAACATTTGCACTAATTTGTTAGCGGAAAGCATGATAACCAGCAGAACAACGGCGATAGACGATGCGTAGCCGAGTTCCATGCGAACGCTGCCGAAGTCAACGAGGTGGTTGACCATGGTATGCGTGGCGTATTGGGCACTTGGGAAACCAGTAAGTGCGGCGGTTAAATCGCCAATGCCCAGCGAGCCAGTAATAGAAAGCACCGCACCGAACATAAGAATTGGGCGCATATTAGGCAAGGTAATAAACCAGAGTTCTTGCCAGCGGTTGGCGATTCCGTCCACATAGGCGGCTTCGTATTGGGTGCGGTCGACGGTTTGCAAGCCAGCGACAAAACTCAAAAAGCCGAATCCAAGGCTCATCCACAGCGAAACGCCGATAACAATGGGCATCATCCAAGCTGGGTCGGAGAGCCACAACACGGCATTTTCGATGATTCCCAAGCTAAGCAAAGTGGCGTTAAGCCAGCCGAATGGGTCGCTCGAGAATAGGAACAGGAACAGTACAAAGGCGTTGCCGCTGATACTGGGTGCGTAAAAAATGATAGTGAGCATAACACGCAATTTAGTGGGCAGTTCGTTAATCAGCCACGCCATAAGAAACGCCAGCAAATAGCCAAGCGGCCCAGTTATGAGTGCCATAATAAAAGTATTTTGGATAGACAGGATAAAAAGGTCGTCCTCCAAAAACAGGCGGCGAAAGTTATCAAACCCAACAAAAGTGGGCGGTTGCAACACATCATAGTGCGTAAAGCTGATAATAATACTGAACATAACAGGAAAAACGGTAAAAGTAAAGAAAAGCAACATAAACGGCGCCAACATAAGGTACAGCGGTGCGTTTTTCTTGAAGTTGTATTTGCCGTTTGCTCGGATTCTGTCGTCCAATTTAATCAACTCCTTTCTTGTAAATCAAATAAAAAATTTTTGGGATTGGCGGTTTTGCCTACCTCGGACTGTAACGCTTAATCCCAGGGTGCCGCCCAGTAACGCCATATTGTGCACGCATACTGATAAGCTGTTGGGAATCTTTTTCAGAGAGTTCTTTTGTGCCGCCTAAAATGTGTGCGTTTAGGCTAATTTGTGCAAACAACTCGAGGGTTTCCATGCGATAATATGCGGTCATAAGGTCAGCACCGAGAGCGAGCGCGCCGTGGTTTTGTAGCAGAACAACATCATGCTTTTGAATGTAGGGAGCGATGTTGTTTGGCACTTCGTCAGTTGAGGGCGTTCCGTACGGCGTTATTGGTATTGAGCCAAGCACAATTATCGTTTCAGGAATAGAGTAGTTGTCCAGCGGAACGCCAGCCACGGCGAAACCCGTTGCAACAGGCGGGTGTGCGTGAACAACAGCGTTTACATCTGGGCGGTCTTTGTAGCAACGCAGGTGCATTTTTATCTCGGAGGACGGTTTTAGTTTTTTGTTGCGGTCGAGTACGTTGCCGTTTTCGTCAATGTTTATCAGCATTTCTGGCGTTATTGTTAGCTTGCTAACTCCAGTCGGCGTTGCTAGGAATGTGCCGTTTGGCAGTTTTGCACTAATATTGCCGTCATTGGCGGCAACCCAGCCTTTTTGCCATACTCTGTGGCAGATTTCGGTTAGTTGGTGCTTTAATTTTCGGTGTCTCATTTTTGTGATGCTCCTTTTTGGGATTATGTAGTTTGCCGTTTTTGTGGGGTAAGCGGTTTTGGGGCGTTTTTTGCGGAAAATATTTTTTGGTGTTTTAGTAATATAATTGTAACATGGTTTTTGGGGGAGGTCAAATAATTTTTTTTATTATTTTGGGAGGGGGTTGTTTTGTGGATTTTTCGGGGAAATTTGGGGGATTTGTGCTTAAAGGGGAAAATTTTGTAAAACAAAAACGTCTCTCCTGGGACACTTCACGCTAGGCGGAGAGGTGCGGAGAGCCCTGTTATTTATTATTATACAGCATTTGCGAAAAAAGTCAACAAAAAATTTTTTTGTAACCAAAATCTAGCACCCCTATATCACAACAGGCGAAGTATCCGCAGTAATCCCCGTTGACAACGAGCGGTCGCCGATAATTGCCGCTAACACTTGCCTGGATATTTCGCCGTTTACGCACCGCCAAAGAGCCGTTGTTAGCTCTATTGATTGTTGCAGGGCATCGTTGTAAAGTTCTACAAAGCTGTCGTTTTTGGTTTCTGTGCCTGGTATGCTCCAAGGTATGTGGGCTAGATTCATGTAATCTATTGCGGTTGCGGCTGTGCCGAAAAATAAATTTTCGCTTATTGTTAGGTTCTCGATTAGCTGCTTAAAGCGTTTTTTGCGGCCGTTAAAAAATTGCATTATGCGTGTAAAGTTCATCATGTACCGCATTGCGTTGTAGACATCTTGCGGGATTATGTTGCGGTTGTAGCTTTCGCTAACGGCACTGCTCATCGCTTGGGCGATAATTGTTGCGGGGTTGCGTTCTACCTTGATAAGCTGCCATAGCTTGCATTTTTGCGGCTTTTCGCCCGTTAGCGAGTTTAACAATAACGAATCGATAGCCGTTTCAAATTTGCGATGCTCCACGCTGTATTTGATTTTAACGCTGGGTTTATCGGTGGTTTTGCGGATTCCCGTTTGCGAGTACACATAAGGGTGTGCAATGGCATCTAGTGCATAATGGGTTAAAAACCCGCTGATATAGGCAAAAAGTAGATTTTTTGTTTCGGCGGTTATTTCTTCCATAAAAAGCACATCTAGCATATTTGCCATAAAATCGCCAAAACTGTGGTGGTGCATATGGATTCCGATGTCTCGCAAAGTAGGCTTTAGCACCAATCCGGGAATGTAGTAAAAAAATATGTCGGGGCCTTGTGTGCCGATGTTGTAAAATTGTTCGTAAGGCTTAATTATTTGCTGTATATCTGGGCTGGCGGCTTTTAACGCTGCTTGCCCGCAGATATAATGAGTAATAAAACCTGGCATTTTTTCAATCCTTTCAAAACTGTGAAATCGTGAATTTGTGCAAAATTTTAGAGCGTTTGGGCTACTGGATTATTGTTGCATATCGCCAATAACCGCATTGTGTTAATAGTATCACAAAATTTTGGATAATGCAAAAAAATTTGCAAAATTTTACGAAAAATTTTTGCCGAAAAGGCGAGCCTGTGGGTTTGCCTTTTTTTGGGGATTTTTCAAAAAAATTTCGCATAATTTTCAAAAACGGGCAAAAAACGCAGAAAAAATTAGTAATCGTGAGAAAAAAGTGGGTGTGAAAATACACCCGCTTTTTTTGTGCATAAATTGTGGATAAAGTGCAAAAATCCCGCTTGACCCTATATATATATATATATACTAGCCTATAGAGGTTTGAGAGGAACTCAACCCGAAAACACTCTAGGAGGGATTTCATGTTAGTCATTAACTTAAACGAGGGCGATTATATTATGATTGGCGATAATGTTCGCATAAATTACGACCACAGCCAAGGTAGCCAAGTAGTTTTAGCAATAGACGCACCCCGAGAAATACCAGTAAAACGGGGCAAATTTTACGAAGAGGGCTTAAAAAAATTAGCCGAAAACGGCGATTTAGCCGCTAAACAGCTGTACGATAAGCTACAGGCGGAATTTGAGGAGCGGCAACAGCAAGCCTACATTCGCCGCAACAGAAACCAGCACCAAAATAACCGCATTGCAAAAGGGGAAATTAAACCCCGCAAACACGCCGTGAAAGTGAAGTAACAAAAAAAATTTCCGTTGTAACTGCAAGATGTATAAATAATCAACATTTCGCCAACGTAGGGGCGGATATTATCCGCCCGTATTGCCCAACAAGGTTACAAACGGGCGGACCCGCCTGCCGCGGGCAGGTAATATCCGCCCCTACGGGAAACAGGAAAAATTGGGGAAAACTGGTTGAAAATCGGGAAAATTCCCCCAAAAAATTTATACACCCTGCGGTTGCAACGGCAACCAAGCAATCGCCAACGCCAATAGTGGACTGCAGCCGCTAAAAAAAGCGAAACGGCATTGCAAAATCGGGGAACACCCCCAAAAAAAATTCTTAGCCACTAAGGAAAGTGGCACAACAGGTTGACACCTGTAACCAAGGAGGTAAAAATGTCTAACACAATAGTACGGACA
>WRKK01000149.1 GCA_009782245.1 Defluviitaleaceae bacterium
GTAAATTTGCAACTTTACAGATTTATAGAGCAAAATAGCAAAACAAAACGCAAAGGGACTGAATTTTTCAGTCCCTTTTTTGCGTAAAAATGGGTCGTCCGTCCCTCGCAACAACGCCGTCTGCCGCAGACAGGATAGGCGAGTATTGCCAAAAAATTTTTCGCCCCACTTGACACCACAATCAAATTATGTTCTAATTAAACCATGATACCACTTGCCACTCGTCCGAGGGGTGGCTAGAAAACAGACACGAAAGGGCAAAAAGATGACTGCACAAAACCCCCTCGTCTGCCGAACTTGTCTGCAGGGTAGGCAGACGGACAAGCAAAAAACCACATATATCAACAATCGCCGCTACTTGGGGAACAAATACAAATTGCTCCCCTTTATAAAGTCGATTGTGAACGAAAATTGCGAAAATGTACAATCATTAGTTGACATTTTCGCTGGTACTGGTGCTGTCGCATCCGCTTTTGCGGATAAGCAAATCATAACAAATGACCTCCTGCACAGCAATTACATAACTCACATTGCCTGGTTTAGTCCGTTGCCTTATGATGCCACAAAAATCACGCAAACAATAGAATGTTACAACGCCGCCAATCCACAAGCCGACAATTACATGAGCCTAAACTTTGCCGACACATTTTTCAGCAAAGACGATTGCAAAAAAATAGGTTTTATCCGTGAAGATATTGAAAACTTGCTAACTTTTGGCAAAATCAACGAACGTGAACACGCTCTCTTGCTCACGTCCCTTTTGTATGCGGTTGACAAAATCGCCAACACTTGCGGTCATTACGATGCCTACCGCAAGGGCGTAACTTTAGAAAACCGCTTAGAGTTGGCTGTTCCAGTGCCTTTTGAGAATCTGCACCCCAAAAATCAGTGCTTTAACACCGATGCAAATGCTCTCGCTAAGCAAATAATGGCGGATTTAGTCTACATCGACCCACCGTACAATTCTCGGCAATATAGCGATGCCTACCATCTTTTGGAAAATTTGGCACGTTGGGAAAAGCCCGCCGTTTTCGGCACGGCTCGCAAAATGGACAGGACAAGTCTCAAAAGTGATTATTGCACAAGCAAGGCAACCGCCGCTTTTGCGGATTTAATCAAAAATATCAACGCAAAATATATCCTGTTATCGTATAACAACATGGGCGAAAAGGGCAACGGTCGCTCAAATGCAAAAATTACCGATGCCGATATTATGAGAATTTTATCGGAAAAGGGCGAAGTGTCGATATTTACGCAAAATTACAAAGCGTTTTCAACTGGAAAATCGGATATTAAAGATAACCAAGAACGGCTATTTTTATGCGTTTGTCGTCCACCTACTGAACCTGCCCATCGGACAGGGCATCCACACCGCAAAATAATTCAATCTCCGCTAAACTACACAGGCGGAAAATTTAAGTTGTTAAACCAAATATTGCCGCATTTTCCTAAAAAAATCGAAACTTTCGTAGACTTATTTTGCGGCGGTTGCAATGTCGGGGTAAACGTGCAAGCCGAAAATGTGATTTTTAACGACAACAACCACAAGTTGATATTTTTATACAAAGCCCTGAAAAATTTGGATTTAGATGCTACTTTTGAAATGATAGCTAAAATTATTGAAAAATACAGCCTTTCTCGCTCCTCTGATAATGGTTATGATTACTATAATTGCGATGGTTCGGACGGACTGGGCAAATACAACAAGGAAAACTTTTTGAAATTGCGGACTGATTTCAACAAAAACCCTGAAAACAGCGGAGATTACGGCTATTACATAACGCTGTACGTTTTGATAGTTTTTGCATTTAACAATCAAATAAGGTTTAACGCAAAGGGCGAATATAATTTGCCTGTCGGAAAGCGTGATTTTAACGCCAATATGCAGAAAAAATTGCGTGCATTTATCGAGCGGTTGACAAAAATTGACTGCGAATTTACTTGCGAAAATTTTCAAAATTTTGACATTAGCAAGCTAGGAAAAAACGACTTTGTGTATTGCGATCCGCCATATTTAATAACCTGTGCAACCTACAATGAACAAAACGGCTGGAACGAAGTTTTTGAGAGCAGTTTACACGAAACGCTAGATAAATTGGACAAAAACGGCGTAAAATTCGCACTTTCTAATGTTCTATCAAGCAAGGGCAAAACAAACGAGATTTTGACAAACTGGCTAAAAAGCCGTAAATACAAGGTTATTCACTTAAATCATAGCTATGCAAACTCTAACTATCACGCCAAAAACAAAGACGGCTTTTCGGACGAAGTGCTGATTTTGAACTATTAGGGGGCAAAAAAATGAAATTTACCAGTTATTGTTGGGTGGTTGGCACAACAAGTTTTCGTACGGCGGACTTTAATGTGCAAATAGAGCGGCAACTAGCCTTGTTACACGATTTTTGGGCAATCCCAGAGAATCAAAAAGCCAAATGGTCTACCTGTCCGTCCGACAGGCGGGCCAGCTTGCAAGCGGATTATTATTATTTTATGCAGCAAAATGCCTTTGTTACAGGCGATGCCGCAAGACCCGACAAGGATGCCAGAGAAAAAACCTCTGGATTGTGCGATATAGGCTTGTTGGATAGCGGACGACGTTTGACTTCTGTGGGCAAACATCTGCTAAAAATTGCAAATACAGCTGATTTTAACAAAGATAATCCGCTGAAAATTGCCAATGATAGCCTTATTTATTTGCAACAACTACTGAAAACTTGCGTAAATGTTGATGGCGACATTGTACGTCCTCTTGTGGTTGCGTTGCACGTTATTTTAGAATTGAAATACCTCACAAACGAGGAATTTACATATCTGTTGCCACTTTGCACTAATGCCGAAAACACGGCTTTTATTATATCCGAAATCAAGAAAATCCGCCCGCCTGTCTGGCGGGCAGGCCCACCTGCTGGACGGGCAGGGCGGACAGACAATAATCAAGGCAACGTTGACAGTATAATAATATCTCGGTTAATGCAAATGGAAAACTACCAAGCGGCATTGCAACATTTCACAAGTGCCGAAATTACCGAAAATGTTATAATGCAAATTGGAATAAACCGCAAAAGCAAAACTTACGATAAACCCTATTATAAGCTGTACAAACAGCTATATTCCGTTGTTTTTGCCAAGGGAGACCTGTCAAATCTTTACGAACAAGTTAAGAAATTGAGTGATAAGCCAAGGCGATTTTGGAAAAATTATCTTTTTGAGTCAACCGCCAAAAATTCACCTGCCCGCCAGGCAGGCGGACTAAATCTAAACGATACCGCTATAATCCGTGCAAAAACAGCAACCGAGTTCAAGACGATATTTTTTGAACTGCTACACTTGTTCAAGGCAAAAGCCACTCTTGCCGATTATTTTGACCTAAATCGCCGTTATTTCAAAACTACCGACATACTAATTTTTGCGGACGGCAAGTGTTTTTTGGACACTTTGCCGCATTGTTGGCTACATTCAATTTCTAGGAAACTGCTAGATATTGCCTTTACAGCGGCAAATAACCTGCACGAACACACCGAACTTGATCAGATTGCAGATTTTTTGAGGGTTGACGAGATAATCTTGCGTAAAAACCTTAAAAAATTGTACGGAATTTCTGCAACAACCGAAACAGATGTAAACCGTATAATCACGGACGAACGCTATAACCGCTTTAACAAACTGATTGACGAGCGTTTTAATGTGTCAATTTTGTTGGATTTGTTCAGCAAATTTGAAAGCCGACAAGAGGACGACAAAATAAGGGGAATAGTAACCAATAATGCCGACATTCCAACAATTTTTGAGTATATACTGGGTATCTCGTGGTACATAATAAGCGAGCGACAAGGCGATATTTTAGAATACATGAATTTATCACTAGAAGCCGATTTATTGCCGCGCACTCATGCAAGCGGCGGAAATGCCGATATTGAGTATATTTATCCGCAATCACCCGCCTGCCTGACGGGCAGGACGGTTTACGATGCTCACACTTTGCTAATCGAGGCGACTTTATCTGAAAAGACAAATCAGCGGCGAATGGAAATGGAGCCGATTAGCCGACATTTAGGCGAATATATCTTGAAGACTGGGCGAAGTGCCTATGCAATTTTTGTATCAACCACTTTGCACCGCAACGTTATCAGTGATTTTCGCAACAGGCGGACATATGAATATTACAGCAACGATTTTGAAGAGTGCGTTAAAGGCTTGAAAATCTTGTTGCTTGCGACCGCCGAAATTAAAACAATTTTAGAGAGCAAAATAAAATATAGCCAGTTACATGAAATTTTTGAAAACGCCTACATTTCTGACGAGCCTGTGCCAACGTGGTATAATAGGAATATTGTTGAAAAATTGGCGAACCTGTCCCTACATTCTGATTCGCATTAACATATTTTGCAAAACTTTTAGCAACCCGCCTCCGCCCGACCCACTCGGCATGAACGCAATCAACCAAGTAGCCGACCCAGCATCGGCGGCAACCGCAGTTATACGGTAAATTTCAGCCGCCCAGTAACAGAGCCAGTTCGGCTATCCGTGCCGCCAATAGCTGGCGACCCAACATACCAAACGCTAATGAGTGCCGAGGGCGAAAACATCGGCGGACGGTACAATCCAGTAACATCAATGTTGGAATCGCGCGTGCGGCAAAGCGGCAATTTCACGGTAATCGAGAACCGCCTAGATTTCGGCGATATTCAAACACGCTCGCTAGAAATGCAATCGGCAATCCGAGAATTAGCCTCGCAGGGGATAATAAACGGAATGTCCGCCACGGAGTTTGCACCAGACCAGCCAATAAGCCGCGCGCAAGCCGCCGCAATGGTAACAGGAATTTTAGCGGTCAGCGATTCCGCCGCAGATTTCGGCTTTGCAGATGTATCTCGTGCGGATTGGTTTTTCACGCCAGTAAACACGGCAAGGTTGCACGGCATAATGA
>WRKK01000150.1 GCA_009782245.1 Defluviitaleaceae bacterium
GGGGTGTGCCTGCCCGCCGGCAGGCGGGGGGCAGAGCCCCACGGTTTTAAGGTTTTAACTTCACAAGAAAGGAGCAAAAGCATGAAAAAAAAGCTACTAGCCACAACAAACGAGGCTTTATCCGCGATATTGCCGATAATATTGATAGTGTTCTTTTTTGCCTTGTTTGTTTCGCCGATGCCCGTTGGTGAGTTTGTGCTGTTTTTGGGCGGGGCGGGCTTGCTTATTTTTGGTATGGGCTTGCTAACAACGGGCATGGATTTAGTGCTTATCCCGTTGGGCAACAATATAGGAGTTAGCATGACAAGTACCCGCAAAATTTTTATAATAGGGCTTGTCTCGTTTGTGATAGGCGTAACTATTGCGTTTGCTGGCCCAGATTTATGGGTGCTGGCTGGGCTTGTTCCTGGGATAAGCGAATGGGTTATTTTGATAACCGCATCTGTTGGTGCGGGCTTTTCGCTGCTTTTGGCGGTGCTGCGGATTATTTTCGGCGTTAGCTTGGCGAAAATTTTGGTCGTATGTTACGGGCTGCTTATATTTTTGGCGATTATTGCCCCTAGTAGCTTTGTGCCTGTCGCTTTTGACGCTGGCGGCGTTGTTACTGGCCCAATATCTGTGCCGTTTATTTTGGCAATGGGCGTTGGCATAGCCTCCGTTCGTAGTGATACCGATTCCATGGACGATAGTTTCGGGCTTGTGGCGCTGTGCGTTGTTGGGCCTGTTATGGCAATGCTTGTTATTGGCTTATTATCTTCGCCAGCCGATTATGTTTACTATCCCGCCGAACTGCCGCTAATAGAAACCACCCGTGATGTCTTCCACGAATTTTCCTACCAACTGCCGTTGCAGGCTTGGGGCGTTTTGCAATCTATTTGGCCTGTGTTTGCCGTTTTTATCATCTATCAAGCAATAACCAGAATCTACCACCTAAATGAGTTCTTGCGTATGCTTATCGGTTTCGGGTATACTTATTTTGGATTGGTGCTGTTTATGATGGGCGTTGAAGTTGGGTTTATTCCCATTGGTCAGTTTTTAGGCTCGGATTTGGCTAACTCGCCCATGAATTGGCTGCTTGTACCCGCTGGCGCACTTATCGGCTACTTTGTGGTCGCCGCCGAGCCAGCTATTCATGCACTCCGCAAGCAAATAGAGGAAGTTTCGCTGGGCGTTATTCCTGGCACGGCGGTGCAACGCTACTTGGCTGTTGGCGTTTCGGTCGCTTTGGCTCTTACAATGGCACGGATTATCCTGCAAATTCCCATTTATTGGCTACTTTTTCCATGCTATATCGCGGCAATAATTCTTACGTTTTTTGTGCCGAAAATTTACGTGGGCATCGCCTTTGATACCGCTGGCGCAGTTACTGGCCCAATGACATCTTCATTTATTTTGCCAATGGCAATCGGCGCTACATTATCCCCCGAACGGGTTATGCTGGACGCTTTCGGCACGGTGGCACTAATCGCAATGACTCCGCCCGTTACGCTACAAATAATGGGGCTGGTTTACAAAAACAAAATGCAAGCGGCAACCAGTGCCGATATATCTGATATAGACGACGAAGTTATTATTTTTACAAGTGAGGACGAATTATGAAAATTACACCAGATCAATCTATGCAAATTTTAATGATGGTTATAGATCGCACAAATAGCAAAACTATGTTAAAATTATTAGAAGAAAAAGATGTTTTGCTGTTCTACTTGATAAATGGTCGTGGAACGGCGAAATCGGAGACATTAAAGGCTTTTGGTTTGTCAGATACCGAAAAAAGCGTTTTTGTCTGCATTTTAGAGAAAGCGGAAATTAAGCCCGTTATGACAGCGATCGTCGAACGGCTAGAACTGCACCACCCAGGCAACGGCATTGCATTTACATTCCCAATAACCGCTATTAGCGGCGGTTTGGCGAGATTATTAGAAAGCGTAGGTGAAGATAAATTGGAACAAGACCCAATAACCGACCTAGAACGGCAATCAAAAGTGCCGCAAAAATCGGAACACGAGCCGAAAGCAAAGCACGAACTAGTTATCGCAATAGTGCGCAGCGGCTACAGCGAAGAAATAATGAAAGCGGCGAAACTAGCGGGTGCACGTGGCGGCACGGTTATTCACGCACGGCAAGCCGCCGTTGATAAAACCACAAAATTTTTTGGCATCGCACTTCAGCCAGAGCGCGAATTTGTGCTTATTGCCACCGAAACACCCAATGTCCCCAACTTGCTGCAACAAATGACAAAAGTTTGCGGCATAAAAACGCCCGCCAAGGGGATTATGATGTCTATTCCGCTAACGCAATGCGTGGGGATAATGCCCAGCAAGCCCGTGTAATTCTGCAAGATAAATTTGTAAGATAATTGTTAAAAAATAATTTTGCAATTTGTGGTTTTTACTATTGCAATGTGCAAAAAATAATGCTATTATAGCACTATGAGTATTTTTAATTTAGGAGGTACATTTTATGAGTTTTTTTAGGAACGCAAAAATTGGCAAAAAACTTGCCATGGGTTTTAGTATTACTTTGCTTATTACCGTTATTATTTCTGTTATCGGTGTGTCTGGCATAGCTTTTGTTCATACCAATTACCGAGATACTATTGACTACCCCATTGAACGTTTTAATGTTTTAGGAAATATTGACCTTATTGTTATGGACGCAAGGCGACTTATCTTGGTTGGCGTGTTAAACGCTGGAGATAACGTTGCTATAAATGATGTTGAGGGTAATTTGAACGATTCAAGAAGTAGACTTTTATTTGAAATTAACCGTTTTAGAACCTTGATGACTAACGATCCAACGGTAGACGATCAGCGCCGTGCTTTGCGACTTACCCAAATTAATACTGTGGAGGGGTATATTTTAGAATGGCTGGACATACACGTGCCGCAAATTATGGCTTCTTCCAGGGCAGGGGATATTGACGGTGCTATGAATATTGTAAATAGCGTTATGGCTAACGTTTTTATTAATGTGGAAAATAACTTTTTTGAACTTTATACCGAACTAGAAGAATCGGTTGACAACACTATTCATGATTTGGCAGATTTTAACACAACCATGCTAATTACTATTGTTATTGCGGCTATTGCGGCGATTATCCTCGGTGTCATTGTATCTGTTGCCATAATCAAAAGTATTTCGCGGCCACTAGCAGAAGTTTCGCAAGCAATAAAGAGCGTTTCGCAAGGTAACTTAAACACTAATATCCGCCACACAACCAATACTGACGAGGTTGGCTTGTTGGCACAAAGTACGCAAGCACTTGTTGCAACCTTGCAACGCCTTATTAAAGATATGGACTACATGGCGGACGAACACGAAAAAGGCGAAATTGACGTAATGATGAACCCCGCCAGTTTTAGCGGCGAATATTCTGTTGTTGTTCGCAAAATTAACCACATGGTGCAATCTACCATGGAAACGCAAGATAAGGCAATAAGCACATTTGTGGAAATTGCCGACGGTAACTTTACCGCCGATATTGAACGTTTGCCAGGCAAAAAATACAAAATAAACGTTGCAATAAATGATATGCGCAAACGCATACAATCAGTTAGCAACAACATCAACAAGCTGATTCAAGCCGCCGCAGATAGGGGCGATTTGGATATTCGTATTGAAGAAGACAATTACACAGGCGGCTGGCGCGATATTATGAAAGGTTTGAACAAACTTTCAGATGCGATTGACAGGCCTGTTGTGGAAATCCGTAACGCCATGAAAAAACTTGGCACGGGCAGTTTTGACATTAAAATCGAGGGCGACTATGCAGGCGACTTTTTGCTAATTAAAACCGCATTCAACGATACAATTAAATTCTTGAACGATTACATAAAAGAAATTAGCGGATTGTTATCAGCAATGGCGGCAGGCGATTTAACCCGCACAACGCAACACGAATACATTGGCGATTTTAGAGAGATTAAAACCTCGCTGGATAACATTACCCACACAATGCACAGAACAATCTCCGAAATCGGCTCGGCATCTGACCAAGTTTTGGGCGGTGCTAAGCAAATTTCCACTAGTGCAATGGAACTGGCAAACGGTGCAACCGAGCAAGCAAGCTCCGTTGAAGAACTAACCGCCTCGATAGACCTAATAAACCAGCAAACGCGCGAAAACGCCAACAACGCCGAAAACGCAAGCAGTTTAGCAAGCGGCTCTACTGAAAACGCACGTAGCGGCAACGAGGCAATGAAGAAAATGCTCGAGGCAATGTTGCAAATTAAAAACGCCAGCAACGATATTTCCAAGATTATCAAGGTTATACAAGATATTGCTTTCCAAACGAACTTGCTTTCGCTTAATGCGTCAGTCGAAGCCGCCCGTGCGGGAGAACACGGCAAAGGGTTCAGCGTTGTTGCGGACGAGGTTCGTAGCCTAGCGGCGAGAAGTCAAACCGCCGCCACCGAAACCACAACGTTAATCGAAAGTTCCATTGAACGTGTAGATGTTGGCTCTAGCATTGCAACCACCACCGCCGAGGCACTCGATGTTATCGTGGGCAACGCAAGCGAAGTTATGCGTACTATCAAGAGCATTTCGTCGTCATCGCGCGACCAAGCCGAGGCGATCGAGCAAATTAGCATTGGGCTTGCACAGATTTCGCAAGTTGTGCAAAATAACTCGGCTGTATCGGAAGAAACAGCGGCGGCATCGCAAGAATTGAACTCGCAAGCGGAAGTATTGCACCAGTTGGTGGCTTACTTTAAGCTGTAGGTTGACAAAAAAATCCCACTGCCGTTTAGGTGGTGGGATTTAATAATTGGCTGTAGGTTAAATGGACATAATGGAACGGGTGTCCGTTTGCCCCCAACCAACGGGGGCGTTGCCGCCTGCCTGTCGGCAGACAGGTTGGCGTTGGGGGTTTCACAACGGGCGACCGAGGACGGTCGCCCCTACAGCGATGCCACCCGTAGGGGCGA
>WRKK01000151.1 GCA_009782245.1 Defluviitaleaceae bacterium
TTCGAAACAATTCGAAACAATTCGAAACAATTCTAAACAAGCTGATATAGGAAAAAACGGGCGGAGATTATCCGCCCGTTCCCTAATTTCCAATCATTCTACCTTACTTTAACTTCACTTTCCCGCCATTTCCGCCAATTTCTGCTGATACGGCGATTCTTCCCCTTTACCAACATCGCCAACAAACATTTTCGCGCCCTCGATATTCTGCACACTTGCGGATATTGCATTGTAGGCATCTTCCACGCTATCCGAGCGCGCCAGTATTTCTTTCATTTGGTTGATTATTATTTTCGTTTCGGCGGAGAGCGGCGTGTTGTTGGGCGAAACTGTGTTTACTGCGGCGTTTTCGCCTAATACGCCCAAAATGGTTGTTATGCTTTCGGCAGAATTGCCCAAGTTTTGGGTAATTTCAACGTTGGCGGCTCCAATCATATTGCGGGCAACTCTTATTATATTGTCAATCTCCGATTGCGAGATTATGTCGTCGTTCTCTTTGCCCTCGTTGTACAGTTTTTCCAAGTATTCTTGGTTGTATTCCGCCGTTGCCGCAAAGGAATCCCGTACCGAATTTATCAGCGTTTCCGCTTGAAACGGCTTGGCTACAAAGTATTTTGCGCCGTTCTTTAGCGTTTCCGCTACCGTAACCGTTTTTGCCAAGGCGGTTAAAATTACCACGTTGGCGGCGGCATCGTGGGCTTTAATCGCCTTTAGTGCCTCAATACCGTCCATTTGCGGCATTACTACGTTCAGCACCACCGCCCCTGGCTGGAGTTCCTTGTACATTTGCAAGGCTTGCTCGCCGTTCTCTGCCTCGCCGACTACCTCGTAGCCCGATTTCTCCAGCATATCCTTTAACATCGTGCGCATAAAAGCAGCATCGTCCACAATTAATACTTTTTTGTTCATCTGTTCGTCCTCCCATGGGGTAATTTTTTTGGATAATTTATCCATAATTTTTTGGTTTTGCTCGTTTTGTTGCTTAAGTTCGGCGTGTTTTAGCCGATAGACTTCCTTTAGCTGGGTGTCGTTTTTTGTCAACATCGTTTTCACTTCTTTTAACGAGAACCCAAAATCCTTTAGTTCCAAGATTCGCAATAGCGTTATCGCTTGAGTCGGCACATAGTAGCGGTAGCCCGTCTCCTCGGATATTTGCGTTGGCTTTAGCAAGCCGATTTCGTCGTAATACCGCAATGTATCCGTGGTTAAGCCGACCGATTTTGACAGCGCGCCTATAGAAACTAGGTTTTTGCTTGGTTTTGTTATCATATTTACCTCCTTTTGGTGCAATCAACCAACTAATTATAGTGTAAAGATTGGGGCAACTCCAAAGTCAAGCGTTTTTTTGCCTGCCTGTCGGCAGACAGGAAAAAATTTTTTATTTTTGCGAAAAGTTTTTTGTGTGCTTTTTTGTGTGCCAGTTTTGGTGCGTAATAGTGGCGGTATTCTCCGTCAAGTGGCGGTGCTGGGCTAAACGAGCCGATTGTTTCATAATAATGCAATCGCATAGCAGCCGCATGGTCTACAGTAATTTTTTTATTCATAATATCCTCCTAAGGGTCTTTGTTGGGATTTTTGGTGCAATCAACCAACTAATATTTTTATGTAACCAACCAACTAATTATAGTGTAAAGGTTGGGGCAACTCCAAAGTCAAGCGCTTTTGGAAAAAATTTTTTAATTCTGCGAAGATTTTTTTGTGTGCCAGTTTTGGTGCGTAATAGTGGCAGCATTCTTCGTCAAGTGGCGGCGTGGGCTTTAATAAGCCGATTGTTTCATAATAGTGCAGTCTCATAATGGCCGCATGGTCTACAGTAATTTTTTTATTCATAATATCCTCCTATATTGGGTCTTTTTTTTGGATTTTTGGTGCAATCAACTAACTAATTATTATTGTAAATGTTGGTGCAACTCCAGAGTCAAGCGTTTTTTGAAAATTTTTTTATTTTTTTCAAAAAAATTTTTTGGCGGATTTTCGGGCTTTTTTGGCAAATTTTCATTTTGGGCAATTTATTTTATATGTTGGTGTAACTCCAAAGTTGGGCATTTGACAAAAATTTTTTTGCATGGTACAATTATTTCACTTGATAATCCGAAAGGAGCAATTTTTATGTTTGACAAACTACCGTATGACAAGGAAAAAGTGCGAGAACTGCTGATAGAGGGGCTTGGCGACGAATTTGTGGATTTTTACATTATGGATATTCCAAACCTATCTATATTTTCGCTTTTCGTAAAATCTAAAACCGAAGATGACTGGGATACCGTCATAGCCGAAGAGCGAGATTTTGTATCACGCTACTTTAGCGAGTTAAATAGATGGGTTGCAATATATATAAGCCCAAAAATGGAAGGGGAAATGATTTATGTTAGACCTAAAGAATAAACGAGAAAAATATTTAGAGCCCTTTATTCAGGCGAATAAAGATGTGCTGGATTATGTTCATGTAATGAAACTAGCGGACGACCAGTTTGTCGTGCACATTGCTTTTGATGTGGAAAGGAAAAATGGAAAATTGCTTGACCAAAGCGTTTTTTTTGAAGATTGGGATTGGGAAACGGACTATCTACCTTTACCAAATACTGGCGAAGTAGAGCAAGCGTTGCAGGAAATGGAAAGGCGTGGTATACTTGAAGTGGCGTAGATTTCAAGATGCAGTAGACAAGGCACTCAATATGTTTGCAAGATACCAAATTATGCCGACCGACAGAGATAGGGTCAGTCGGCTGTATTACGCTTGTTATCACGTTGCCATAGCCGCCATTGAGTTAAAAGCAGACTACCACAAGCTAAGAGAGGGACTAAAAAACACGTTTTCTTATCATGCGGCATTGCAGGAAATTTACCCGAAAATTTACGGAAAACCTACAGAAGACAACAAGCATAAAGTCAAAATTGTATCGGGCAAAGCAGGAAAATCGCTTAAAATTTGGCATGAATTAAGGGTTGTTGCGGATTACGTTATATTTGGCAATCAATTTGAAGACCATCATAAAGATCGCACACTGGAGCATATTAGACACATGGAATCTTTTGTAGCCGCACACTTCCAATATTTTTTGAACAACCACAAAAACAAGCTAGAAGAACCCCAACTAGCGGCAATCGAGGGCATAAATACATAACCAAAAAGGAGAACCTATGAACCTAAAACCAATAATGGGCTGGTCAACTTGGAACAAATTTAGACAAAACATCAGCGAAAAACTAATCCTAGAGCAAGCGGAAGCAATGAAAAATTTGGGCTTGTTAGATGCAGGCTATAATTACATCAATTTGGACGACTGTTGGCAAGCCAGCCAACGCAGCTCTGCTGGCGAGTTGCAATTTGATGTAGGCAAGTTTCCCAGCAAAGATGGCTTTATAAAGATATTAAACGAGATGGGCTTTAAGGTAGGAATTTACAGTTCTAGCGGGCAACTAACCTGCGAGGATATGCCTGGCAGTTATGGCAACGAAAAAACTGATGCCGCAACCTTTGTAAAATGGGGCATTGAGTATCTAAAATACGATTATTGCCATGTTGTAGATTTGCCCAGCGATCCGCATTACGACAAAACTGGCTTTGCAACCGAACCGCCGCCAATTTTGTATATTGCGGCAGCACCAGCAAACGGCGGCACGGCAGAAACCGCAATTTTGGCGGAAAATGCCCAACTTACCGAACCCGCATTTTTGCAGGACGGCAAAATAATGGGACTTAACTGCACAAAGGCAAGTGCCCAATTTACAGTAACTGTGCCAACTGCGGGCGAATATCAAATTGCGGTGGGCTACGACAAAAAATATTCCGTTAATAGGCAATTTATTTTGCTAACTTTGGCGGACGGCTCTTCGCATGAGATGTGGTTTCCGCCAAGTAGCGGCTGGTATACGCCCGCACGGGCAACGATAAATATTCCGCTAAACTCTGGCGAAAATATTTTGATGTTGACAAATCCTATAAGTGGGCAAAAAGAGGACACAATTTTTCGGTACTCAAGAATGGGAAATGCTCTGAAAGCCGCACAAAATGGCGTTCCCGTATATTTTTCCATTTGCGAGCATGGCAGAACAGCCCCTTGGACTTGGGCGGCTAACTTTGCCCAATCGTGGCGGGTTTCGCATGATATTGCGGCAAATTGGGCAACAATTATGTCTTGCTACGAGACCGCCGCCGATTTATGGCAATATCAAAAGCCTGGTACATACAACGACCCAGATATGCTAGAAGTTGGCGTTGGCAACACCACCGACGACGAAAATTTGAGCCATTTTGCTCTGTGGTGCATGATGAGTGCACCGCTAATTTTGGGAATGGACATACAAACAGCGAGCCAAAACACGCTAAATTTAATCAAAAATCCCGAACTAATCGCCATTAACCAGGATTCACTTATGTTGCAAGCATCTCGTATAAAAATGCGAGAAAATTTGGATTGCTTGATAAAGCCGCTGTCAAGCGGAAATATGGCAATTTGCCTGTTTAATAAATCGGATAAACCTACAAAAAATGTTGAAATTTCTCCCAAAGAATTGCGAGATTCACGGGTTGAAGCTGAAGTTTTCCAAAATTTGCATAATTATACTAACGTAATAACGAACGAAAAATTTTCGGGGGATTTGCTAAATGTTGGCGAAATAAACCCACATGGGGTTGTGGTGTATAGGTGTAGCTAAAAAATCGGCGGATTGTTTTTGACAAAAACGTAGGGGCGGATATTATCCGCCCGTAAGCCACAACTGGCGGATAATATCCGCCCCCACAATACAAATCCTCCCGTTACTACTACTTTTTCCCCTCAAAAAAATCCAAAGCAAGCGGCAAACATTCTTCCCAAAACTTCCAATTATGCTCGCCGTCCCATTCTTTGTACTCAAAATCTATCGGTAGAGCCTTTGCGTGTTCGTTAAATTTGCGGTTTTCTTCTATTAAAAAGTCGTCAACGCCGCAAGTTACCAATAGCCGAATTTGCT
>WRKK01000152.1 GCA_009782245.1 Defluviitaleaceae bacterium
CTCGGTCGCCCGTGGTTAAATTTCGGGCGACCGAGGACGGTCGCCCCTACGTTAATGCTATCGCCAAATTATGAGACATTTGGATAGTCATTAAAAATTCAAAAGGGGCTGTTGCAAAACGGTTTTTAGGTTGATTTTTGCAACAGCCCTAATTTTCCTGTATGGGAGTGATTATTGTGGGTAAAATTTTAACTTCAAGCGACAAGCCGTTGCCGCTTGCCACTAGAGCAAAAATACAGTTTAAGCGGCATTATATCTTGTATTTAATGTGTATTCCAGGTGCGTTGTATTTTATTTTGTTTAGATATGCACCAATGTGGGGTATTTTGATTGCCTTTCAAGATTACAACATTTTTAGAGGATTTTTCTACAGCGAATGGGTGGGTTTAGACCATTTTATTAGGTTTTTCAATAGTCCCGCTTTTAACACTTTAATGGTCAATACGTTGGCAATATCGTTTTTGAACATTTTATTTGCGTTTCCTGCGCCGATTGTGCTTGCCCTGCTGCTTAACGAGGTGCGGTTGCAATGGTTTAAGCGAAGTATTCAAACTTTGATTTATATTCCACATTTTATATCGTGGGTTATTATCGGCTCTATGACGTTTATGTTGCTAAGCAGCGGCGGGCCTGTCAACCAAATATTGAATATATTTGGCTTTAACACTATTCCGTTTTTGACTAGCATCGATACATTCCGCCCTATGATAGTTATGCAGGGAATATGGCGCGGAGCGGGCTTTGGCACAATTATATTTATGGCGGCACTTTCTGGCGTAGATATGGAGCAATACGAGGCCGCTATTGTGGACGGTGCAAGCCGCCTAAAGCAATGTTGGTATATTACTTTGCCCGCATTGCGTAGCGTGGTTGTTTTGTTGCTAATCCTACAAATGGGCAGCGTACTAGAAGCAGGCTTCGATCAGCTTATTCTAATGAGCAACGCTGGCAACCGCTCTGTTTCGGACGTTATCGATGTTTTTGTGTTCCGTGAGGGCGTTGTGGGCGGCAACTTTAGCTATACAGCGGCTATAGGACTATTTCAGTCTGTTATTGGGCTTGTGTTGGTTTTGGGCGCAGACAGGTTGGCAAAACGAGCCGGCGAATCCGGTATATTCTAGCATATTCTAGCATATTCTAGTGTATTCTAGGAAAAGGAGGAATTTTTATGGTACGCAACGATACGGTGGCATCAAAAATTTTTGATGTATTCAACGTTATTTTTCTGGTGTTTTGTGCTATTGTTACGTTTGTCCCTTTTATATACATAATAGCGGGATCTTTTGCATCGCAAGCGGAAATACTTGAGCGGGGCTTTTTCCTAATACCAAGAGAACCCCGAATAGAGGCGTATTTGTACATACTTTCTTCGGCAATGTTGCCGCGCGCGATGGTTGTATCTATTTTGGTAACGGTGGTAGGCACGGCAGTTTCCATGTTTTTTACAACTACTTTTGCTTATCCGCTTTCCAAAAAATATTTGGCGGGGCGCAATGTTATGCTGTCCTTGGTTATTTTTACAATGCTTTTTGGCGGCGGAATGGTTCCAACTTTCTTGGTAGTTAGGGCGTTGGGACTTTTGAACAGTTTTTGGGCAATGATTTTGCCAGGTGCAATAAGCGTGTGGAATCTTATCGTAATAAAAAATTTCTTTCAAAGTATCCCTGAAGAAATTGAGGATTCTGCGAGGATTGACGGTGCGTCCGATTTAACTGTGTTTACAAAAATCGTCCTGCCGTTGTCTACGGCGGCGATAGCTACATTTTCGCTGTTTTACGCCGTTGCTTATTGGAACCAATTTAGACCAGCACTAATATTTATACCGTCAAACACCGAAATATGGCCGTTGCAGCTTATATTGCGCAATATTGTTATGATGGCGGCTGGCACTATCGAAGATGCTGTTTTTGACCCGAATTTTGTGCAGCCACCGCCAGACAGCATACGCAACGCAATTATAGTATTTGCAACTGTGCCAATTTTGATGGTTTATCCATTCATACAAAAGCACTTTACAAAGGGCGTTATGGTGGGTGCAATTAAGGGCTAAAAATCCTAAAAAATCGCAAAAAATCGCAAAAAAATCCTAAAGGAGCGAGTTTTATGAACGAATTATTTGAGTATAAAGATCCAGGAACGGGCTACACAATACAGCAATTTACGAACAGCAAAGGGCGTTCTAGCAAATTTTATTTTTCAACGGAGAGCTTTACGTCCGACGACAAATATTTTTATTACGTCCGCAACGAGGACGATAAATCGGCAACATACCGTGTTGAGTTTGCCACGGGGCATCAAGAATTGGCGTTAAACGAAGAATACAAGCACTTTGGCATGGATTATTTAAGAGATTTTGCCTATGTTCGCAAAAATGATTCCGTTTTTAGCATGAACACAAACACGGGAGAATTAAAGGAAATAGGCGAGTTACCCGCTGGCGGCAGTTGCACCAGCCATTTGACCGCCTCCAAAAGCGGACTTATTTGGTGTTCGTATCATCAGGCACATAAAATATACGCCTTGGTTGTATTAGACCCAAAAACGGGGCAATCCGAGGTAGTTTGGCAGGACGACCACCGTTTGGGGCATTGTCAGGCTTGCCCAGGCGACGACGACACAATTATGTATGTGCATGAAACTTTGGGCGATGCTCTGCAGCGGATTTGGCTGTTTGACTATCCAACCCGAACCGTCCGCCCTTATTACGTGGAAAAAGAGGGCGACTGGATAACTCACGAAGTTTGGACAGCAGACGGCGAATATTTATATTTTATGCGATACCCACACCAAATTATGCGTGGCACACGGGACGGGCATAACTTCAAAGTAATGGCGGAATCCACACAATTTTTACACTGTGCCCCCGACAGAAGTGGCAAATGGATAACCGCCGACCGCATGACGGGCGTTTACAAAGGCTGGAAAAACCAAATTACACTAGTCAACGCAGAAACGGGCGTTGAAGAAGTATTAGCCAACACCGCTGAACCCGCCACGGGTGCAGAACACCCGCACCCATCGTTTAATCGTGCTGGCAATGTTGTAATTTTCAACCAACCTATTGAAAAGGGCTTTTGCAACGTTTGCACAATACAGCTTGACCAGGTTAGAAAGCCTTAAAAAACTAAAAAAAGATCAAAACCGTGGGGCGCTGCCCCACACCCCGCAAGGGGATTCTCCCCTTGACCCCGTAACAATTTTTAATATTAAATTAACGACAGCAATGTTATCACTTTCAAAGCCTGACAAGCATTTTTTGAACAAGCAAAAACAGCAACCGCAAAATGTCAACATCAACTTAATATTAAAAAAAATTAACAAAATTAGCGGGTCAAGGGGCGCGCTCCTTGCGGGGTGTGGGGCAGAGCCCCACGGTTTTAAGGTTTTAGCACATAACTCGCACCAAAAAAAATTTTTATTGACACATCTCAAAAACATATGCTATAATACAAAATTGAGTGTACCAATAATTATTTTTAAGGAGGCATTTATGTCAACGGAAAAAAACGGAATTATTAAGGATTCATTTGCACAGTTAGGTGTTCCCAAAACGTTGCTTTTGGGCTTGCAACATATGTTTGCGATGTTTGGTGCAACTGTGCTAGTACCGCTAATTAGCGGATTAAGCGTACAAGTAACGCTAATAGGCGTTGGCGTGGGAACGCTAATTTTCCACTTTTTGGCTAAAGGACGTGTGCCAGCGTTTTTGGGCTCGTCTTTCGCTTTTCTAGTGGGGATTCAGGCAATAACCGATCCCGTATACGGAATTTACGCAGGTTCGGGAATGTCGCAGGCGGAGAAGTTGCAATATGCTGGCGGCGCAATATTTGTTGTAAGTTTTGTGTATTTGCTAATGGCGGCGGTAATAAAATTGGTCGGGGTGCAGAAAGTAATGAAGTTTATTCCGCCAGTTGTTACGGGGCCCGTGGTTGTTTTAATTGGGATAATGCTTGCCCCGTTTGCAATTAACCAATCGGCGACAAATCCGCTGTTGGCGGTGGTTGCTTTTGTAGTTGTTTTAATAGCCTCGGTTTGGGGCAGGGGAATGTTGAAGGTGATACCGCTGTTTTTAGGCGTTGTAATCGCCTATTTTATTGCACTTTTGTTGCACGGCGTGGGCTTTACCAACCTCGATGGCGGTGCAATTTTTAACTTTGCACAAGTCGCCGAATCGCCGCCAGTCGGCTTGCCAAACTTTACAATCGCACGGTTTGACATTATTGCAATAATAATAATGCTGCCGTTTGCGTTGGCAACCATGGTAGAGCATATTGGCGATATGGTAGTGTTATCCACCATTTGCGAAGAGGATTTTATAGAAGACAAGCCAGGATTACCGCGCACGTTAATGGGCGACGGGCTTGCGACCTGTTTTTCGGCGTTTTTCGGCGGGCCTGCAACCACAACATACGGCGAAAACACGGGCGTTATCGCTCTCACAAAAATACAAGATGCCCGTGTGTTAATGTTAGCGGCTTGTTACGCAATAGTTTTGGCGTTTTCGCCCATTTTTGCGGCACTTATTTATAGTATTCCAGCGGCGATTATCGGCGGCGTTTCGTTTATTTTGTACGGAATGATTGCCGCCGTTGGCTTGCGGACAATGGTCGAGGCGAAAATTAATTTTAACCACAACCGCAACTTGATAATTGTTGCGGTAACTTTCGTAACGGGGTTAGGGCTAAATTTTGGCAACCCAATAAGTTTCAACATCGGCGACATATCAATCCCGCTAGATAGCTTGGGGTTAGCATTAGCTACCGTTTTAGGAATTTTACTAAATGCAATTTTGCCGAAAGAGGAAAGTGCGGAAAACAAGTAAGCATAAAAAGTGGGGCGGATTTTTTTCAAAAATCCCGCCCCACAAATTCTATATAGGCTAAATCGGAATGGGCAAACGGGCGACCGTCCTCGGTCGCCCGTTTGGTTAAGTGGGGCGGATTTTTTTCAAAAATCCCGCCCCGCAAATTCCACAA
>WRKK01000153.1 GCA_009782245.1 Defluviitaleaceae bacterium
TAACCGCCATCGCCGCCAGAATCCTGCGGTCAGAAATGAACTATCGCAACCCAGTAAACCCGCAAGAACACTTGGCACAATTCAGCGATAACGGCAACTTCGCCGATTGGAGCATTGCCGACCTTTCACTTGCCGCACGGGAAAACTTGATTGTCCTACGGGCAGATATGCTCTTCCTACCCAACGAGCCAATCACCCGCGGCGAGGCGGCGTTGATTTTGCATAGGCTGTATAGGCGGCTTTGGTAGGTTTGAAACTTTACAGAACAAAATAGCGAAACAAAACGGCAAAAAGGGGACTGAAAAATTTCAGCCCCTTTTTGTATGGGCGACCGTCCCCTGCGTACATTTTTATTGAAATATTGGGAATTAGACGGACGGGCGATCGTCCATCTGCGTATACTTAAGCTAAAATCGGAGGGGAAAACGGGCGACCGTTTTCTACTAAAATATCGCATAATTAATGTTTCCAGCATACCAGCAAAAAAAGCACCGCCGCCAAACCCAGCAACGGTGCTTTTATATCGCATTGCTAACTCACTTATCTACTGCTAATACTGCCAATTATTCTTCCAAGGCGATAGGCATAATCCCAACCGCCCTTTTTCTAAGCCGATTGTACTCCCTAGCTACGGGGTCAAACCGCCTTTTGCCTACAGCGTACTCTACGACCTGCACCGCAAGCCACGCCGTAAGTGCAACCATTACACCAAATCCAAAATAAATAAACGGCGGTATGTGGGCATTCAAAATCATGTTCAAAGTGGTTCTTGTGCCGCTAACAGCACTTTGTAAAGCGGAAATATCTGCATCGGTCAGCAAGCCAAATTGTCTGGCAACTTCAAAAGTAGTCAGCATTTCGCCGTTAAACATAGTTGTCCTATCCCGCATAATATCGTCATAACGCTCTAGTTGCCTAAGCGACATATTGATTCTGCTGGCTTGTGGGTGGCTGACCGCTGAATGGTCTAGCAACAGTACAGAAAACACCGCAAAAACCAGCCACGCAACCGCCACAAAACCAGCGTTTTTTAACAGCGTTCGGCGGGCTTTAATGTTGCGTTTTGCCTGTTCGTAAAGAATTTTTTCAGGCTCGGGAGCATACTCCGCATATTTTTCGGTTGGCTCTGTTCGTTCTATCGTTTCTACCGACCTTGTCGGCTCTATTGGTGCGTTTGATGGATATATTGAACTTGTTTCCATATTATGTTCCTCCTCGGATAATGCTGAGGAGCTGGCTGTGGCGGTTATCATTTTTAATGAAACGCCCTTTTCTAGCCAAATTGCTTGCTTTTTTAGCACAAGTTGCTTAGCCTGGCGCGGATATATGCAGCCCACTCGCTCATCATTAGAATCATAGAGAATGATAATTCTCATGTAATCACGCTTTCTAACTATTTTGAGTTCTGCAAAATTAAAAATTAGCTGTTTTTGGGTGTCTCCCGAGTATACAGTTTTGGGTGCCTGCCCTTAATTTTGAAAAAACTTACTTTTTGATTGTAGCATATAAATTATGGGGTGTCAATAGGGTGGGGAAATTTTTGCAAAATTTATTTCCCCAATTTCTCAAACAAATCAAAAAACAGCCGCTCACGGTTAATAAAATAAACATACCGCACCAAATGCCGAGTTTTATCAAACGCCCACTTATTCTCATACGTGGGGACGGGCGAATGTTCCAACCTATCCAGCATAAATGCGGGGTCGAGCAGCCATGCAACGGCGGTAACGTCCCAAATGCTGCGTGCCCACGTTGGATATTGATGTTCCTCGGTGGCTTGCGTTATTGTGTGATTTAGCAGATAGTCGCACAGCTTGTTTTTGCCTGTTAGCCAATGTTTCAGTTCGGGGGCGGTGGTGTTAAACGCCGAAACTACGCCCATGCAGGGCAACAAAACCACAGCCGCACCGCAACCTAGCACAATCCGCGCGGCGGCTACATCTTGGCTCATGTTAAACTCGGTGTTATCGTGCCATTCAAACGAATGACCGCCCAGCCACACAATTACAATTTTGTCAACTATCGCAGGGTTCAGCAAAATAGCCGATGCCACGTTGGTAATTGCACCAATCGCAACCACATACAGCGGATTTTGCGGGCTGTATCGTTCCGCCCGTTCGGCTAAATCCGCCGCCGCCGCCGATTTGCACGGCGTTTTTTCGTCCACCAAAAAATGCTCCGAACCCTTGAAAACGCTGTGGTTTGGCACGTCCATCAAATTTAATATGTTCTGTATCTCCGCAAAACTTTTCTCCATGCCCTCTTTTGGGGTTTTGCTGCGTTGGTTCAAAAAGGGTGCGGCGTAAAATGCTTGCACGTTCAGCTTTTCACTGTTTTTTACAAGATACGCAATCGCAAATTGATCGTCAATTTCGTTGTACGCATCGGTGTCTAATATGACATCTACTGGGGTTGTCGGCTTTTTTAGCCTGTCTAAATAGTCCATTTTTATAACTCCTTTGTTTTGTAAAATTTCGCAATATTTTTGATGTTTTATGGTTCTCACAAAAATATTTTATTACAAAAATTTTCGCAACGCAATAGTTTTTCAAAAAAATTTGACACCACAAAATTTTACCGATATAATTATCTTAACAATATTTAGCAACTCAACGTAATTTTTTGCGAAAATTAATGCGAAAATTACGTAAATTTTCCAACGAAAAGAGGTCTAAACATGAGAAAAATTTTTGCAACATTTTTAGCACTAACTGCACTTGCAGTAATCGCCGCCTGTGCCAACGACCCCGCACCAGCACCAGCAGACGGCAACCAACCCGCCACACAAGCGGGTGCAAATCAACCCGCCGCTGACGCTGACGACACCATGGATTTAACCCCTGTAACAATCCGCTACGCAAACTGGAACATGGGAACAGAGGAAGAAAACAACCTCGAACGCCGCATGATTCAGGCATTTATGGACAGATACCCACACATCACAGTAGAAATTGACGAGAGCATTCCAGGCGACTGGATGGGCAACCTCGCAATCGCCGCCAGCACAGGCAGCTTGCCAGATGTTTTCATGGTAAGCGACACCGCCACAAAGGTAATCAACGGCTGGCTTTTGGACATCACCGACATCAGCACCGCCGACAGCGAGTTTATGGCGTTGCCAGAAAACATTCGTGCGTCAACCACGCTTGGTGGGCGGGTTTACACCGTTCCGTTTGCCCAGTTTCTGCTTGGCTACTTTATCAATGCCGATTTGTTCGATGCGTTTAACCTTGACCCGCCGCAATTCGGCTTTAGCGTGGACGAGTTCATTAGCCTAATAAACGCCACAACCGACCTTAGCCGCCCAACTTTGGGGCTAACGCACAGCACCAGTTTTGCCGATTGGATGCCCGCCGCACTTAACCCGAACCTCGGCTTTTTCGCATACGACGGCGCGGGCTACGCCATTTCTTCCCCCGAAATGATACAAACCGTAAACACGTCCGCACAGCTGACCATGACAGGCACAACCTGGATGGGCATAACGCCCGAACAGCAAGCCCAGTTTTTGGGAGCAGAATACGATGGCGCGGCGTTTCGTGAGGGGCTAATTGCTTTCCTATGGGACGGAACGTGGGCGTTAGGCTCGTTGCCAGCACAAACCAACTTTAGCCTAGATTTTGTGGGCGTTCCTGGCGGACGCACCCCCATGACACTCGACATCACAGCCCTTTCCGCCACAACCGCCCACCCAGAGCAAGCCTACTTGCTCGCAAAGTGGATGGGGCACGGCGTTGACGGTTATCTAACACGCTTGCAAATTGCCGAAGAAATCGGCGTTTTTGCGGCATCAATCCCAGTTTCGCCCAACCCGCAGGTGCAAAACGCCTTTTTAGCAAGCATTGACGGCTTGCCAGGCTTGCGTACCGCAATCGAAAACCTAGATAGTGCAATCATTGACGGCAACAAAGTTGTGCCAGGCCACGTAATGGCTAGGTTTAACGGCGAAACGGGCATAGCAATTCCCGCCGTTGACGAGGAAAACGCCACAATCGGGGCGGTTATCCACCACGCATCAATCGGCAACTTGAACCTAGCCGACCACGCCGCCGCCGTTGAGGCAATTTCGCGCGGACATTTGGCAGATGCACAGAATTTGCTGAATTAAAAATTAGGGCAATTTTTAAGGGACGGGCGACCGACCCGCCTGTCGGACTTGTCCGCCCGCCCGCCTGACGGCGGTCAGGTAGGGGCGAACGTCCTCGTTCGCCCGTTCCCCACAAAATATCCGCCATAATATCTGCCGCAATATCCATCAAAATTTACGAAAAATTTCGCAAAATTTCGCAAAATTTTTCGTAAAAATATACACCAAAAATTTCGCCAAAATTTCCACCGCAATTTTCGCAAAATTTTTCGCCACAATATCCGCCAAAATTTCCACCAAATTCGCACATTTAACAATGGCGATTTTTCGTACATATACTGAATTTTTCCGAGGTGTGTTTTATGAAACATATGAAAAAACTGATTTTCATAGCAATCCTAACAACCTTATTTTTGGGGATAAGATACTCAACCGTTTCGTTGAATGCAGCGGAAATCTCCGCTGGCGTTTCGCAGGATTTTACCGTGAACGTGCCGCAAAGCGGACAATTTAACCTTATTTTTGAATATCTTCCCCAATCAACTTTTTTGAACCCAGAATTTAGCCTACAAATAAATGGCGAGTTTCAAACTTTTCCGCTGTTCCAAAACTTTTCACAAACTCCAACCATCGCAAACCCGCCAAACTCCACTACTCAACGGCTTTTAGTGCCTATTTTATGGGAATATCAAACTTTTGAATTTCTCCGCAACCGTGCAGGGCATGAATTGCTCCCACAGCCCAGTATTATTGACGGCTGGCACACGGCGTTTATTTACGATGCCGATTTTTTGGACATTTCGCCGATTATTGTCAACCTAAATTCGGGCGATAACGTTCTCACGATAACTGGGCTTTCGGGCGATTTTGCCGTGCGAGAAATCCGCGCCGCCGCTCCGCAAGCCG
>WRKK01000154.1 GCA_009782245.1 Defluviitaleaceae bacterium
TTTCCAAAAAATTTACACAAAAAATTTTATCTGATACCATAAAATCATATCAAATTTTCACTACCCCGTCAAGTTATTTTTTGCCTATTTTAATAAAATTCCAAAATTTCCCTTTCCCCTCAACCAAACAAACCCCGCAACCGCAACCCAGCGGCGTAAATTTCACGTTTGCCAATAATTTTGTTGCTTTCTGCCAAAATTGCGACTGCCTCTTTAACCGTGCAGCCTTTAGTAACCATTATGTCAACCAACTGGCTTTCCAGCGATTGCTTTTCCTCGCTTTCGCCCAAATTCCCGTTGGCAATGCTAGGGAAAAACGCAACGCCCGTATATTCCCCCTTTTCGGCGTTTGCATTTTCCTGCAATTCTGCCAAAACTTCTAGTGGCGTTCCCCTGTAAATTCGCTCAAATTTTTTGCTAATATCGTTGCAAATGCAAAGTTTTGTCAACGGAAAATCTTCGCAAAATTGCTGAATTGTGCCAATTATCCGCTTGGGAGATTGATAAAACACCAGCGTTAAGCCGTTTTCAAAATTTTTTACACTTTGCTTTTGTTCTGATTGTAGAGTTTGTAGAGTTTGTAGAGTTTGCAAAGTTTGTAAATTTTGCAAACCTTGCAAAAACGGCGTTATTACAGCCTTTACGGGCTGTTTTTTAGGCAAAAATCCCACAAAAACAAACGGCTCGGTTGGAAAGCCCGAAACTGCTAGTGCATTTACCATTGCACACGCCCCGCTTACGGCATGAACAGTTATTCCGTTTTTGGCTGCCGTCTGCACCAAAACATACCCTGGATCGGATATACACGGCATACCAGCATCTGAAACCAAGGCCACGCTGTTTCCTTGCTGCAATTTTTGCAGAATGTAGCTTTGTTTGGCGGTTTCGTTGAACTTGTGGTACGCTATAAATTTTTGGTAAGGCACTTGCAATAATTTCAGCAAAAGCCCCGTGTTGCGGGTGTCTTCGGCGGCAATGTAGTCTGCGGCGGATAATACGTACTTTGCCCGTTGGGTTATTTCGCCCAAATTGCCGATTGGCGTTGCCACAATATACAAGCCCGATATTTCCTCGGAATATTCTTCGCATTCTTTTTTTTCTTCATTCATACTTTGACCTGCCTAACGGTTGTGTTGTAACGCCAAGGGTTAAAATTATATTGCGTTAGTACGACATTTTATGTGAGGACAAACGCAATTTCCCAACCCTTGACCAGCACCGCAACCCAATCTTATATCTTACCATAATAAATTTTAGCCTTACGAATACCATGTTTTGCAAGTTCGTTATCGGGGTTAATTTCAAAGGAGCGTTCAAATATGTGTTCCGCCGATTTATAGCGCCCGCGGTTAAACGCCCTAACGCCCTTGTTAAACATAAACTTCGACCGCAAAACTTCGTCCCGCAACTGGTACAAAATGTGAATTATCCCCGCAACGCATAAAGTAATGCCGCCAATTATTGCGTACATATTGCCCATAGCGGCGGCAATGCCAACAACAATCATGCCCAAAATTCCCAAAGCGGGATTTACAAAGGCACTATCGGTTGCCATTTTACCTTTCGGCGAACGGTCTATATATTGGCGTTCAAAGTGGTTGGGCGTGCCGCTGCGGGGCATAATATCGTAATCTTCGGGGCGCGGTTTCGGCTCGGGAATCTGCGTGCCTTTGTCCAGCACCTTAAAATCGGAAATTGCATCGCCAATCAGCTTAAACAAAATGTGTATGGTAGAGCGTAAATTTTGCCCCGTTGCCGACCGCACCCGCCGCGAAATATTCAGCAAATAATAACGATTTTCCTCGTAAGTATCCAGCGGCGAAACGCAGATCATATTTTTTTTGGGTTTATACGAGATAATTGTTCGCATAATATAGCCGTCTGTGTCGGTTACATTCATCGTTCTACCCGATACGGATTCTTCGTCTAGCTGCATATTAAATTTTATGTACCAATACAGCACATCAGAAGAACTATCCAGGTGCATTTGCACTTTATCCTGCAAACCTGGTATAGAAGTGCGTACTTCTAAACGTCCACTCATATAAGACCCTCCTTACAATCTAATTTCCAAAGTTTGGCTGATTTTTGGTGCGATTATTTGCACTTATTCAAACCATCTTCGGTTAAAATCTTCAAAAAACCGAGAAATCTGCTCAAAAATGCGCCTTTCGGCTGGCTCGCCTGCAAAACGGGATAATATTGCAAGACTATACGGGCTAGGTGCTTTTATTATTGCTAAATCGTGATAAGCCGCCCCAAAATTCGCCGCCCAACCCGTTTTTGATGCCACGGGGTGGCTAGAAATTATAAATTTATACTGGTTGTTCAGCATATTATTGGCAAATTCTTGCGAATAAACGCCGCCAGAGTTAAAATAACGGTAAATTTCACGAAGAAAAAGCCCGCCCTCGTTGGCGGTAAGTTCGCCGTAAGTTACGTTGTGCAATAATGTTGGGTTTCCGCCAATGCTTATGATAAAATCCCGAAAGCCGCTTAAGCCGTGCATACGCCGTAACAGCCTTGTTGCTATGTTGTCGGACGGCACTAACATTAGCCGCAATAGTTCCCGTTGGTTAAACTGCTCGCCAAAATTGTACCTATGCCGAATAACCCCAGAGCCCTCCCAATGGTCTAGTTCGGTGTAGGTAATTAGTTCGTCCATACTAGCTAGTCTGCGCTCGGTTTTATCGTATATGTACAGGGCAAACGCTAGTTTAGCCGCCGATGCCGCAAAATACACAACGTCGCCCCTGCTGCTGAACGTAAAGCCAGAACCCAAATTTTCGTAATGTACAGAAACATCATTATAAAAAGGTCGCAAAAAGGCGGTTATTTCCGCTAACATTTCATCTTGATGCCGCGCTATGGTTTCAATGCGGCGCTGGCGCAAATGTGCCTCGTAATCTTCGTGTATCCACAAGCCGCCCAGCCAGGTTTCAATTAAATGCCATTGCCCTCGTGTTTCCAGCACGGTTACAGTCTGCGGACTTATTTGCCCTATTATTCTTCCGCCAACACTGTCAAAAAGCCATGTTTGCTCCGTTACCTGATGCTGAACCTGATGCTGATGTATTGACAACGCCGATACATTTACGCTAGTTGCCATAAAAAAAGCAACAGCGGCTACACATACTATAATAGCTACTATAATAGCCAAAATCCCACAATATAGCGTATGCGACAACGTCAAATTTTTATTTTTCATCATTACCTCCGTCTGCGACTTTTTTGTCTAGTATTGCTGAAATTGCCGTTATAATAATGTTTACGATGTTAATCGTAATGCTAACGACCGTTATCGCTGTAATAAAGTAGTCCATTTTCCGCTTTTCGGAAAAATCCCACAAATACAGCAACAGCAAACTTGTGAAAATATTCTGCACATTTTCCATGTAACTTTGAGTAGTTTTTTGCATTTTTTTGTCCTCGCTTTTTTATGGCTTGCGGGTCTGCTTGCTTGGCAGACCCCTACAAAATGCCATAAATTCACAATTTTCGTGATTACATTATTAACTGTTAAAAATTTTACGGGGTCAAGGGGCGAAGTCCCTTGCGGGTCCAGGGCAGCGCCTTGGCGGGGTGTGGGGCAGAGCCCCACGGTTTTAAGGCTTTAATTCTATTTTGATGACAGTATCGGTAGTATCTGGCAATTTGTACGATGCCAAGCCACGGCGGTCTAGGCGGACGAAAATGTAGTTGGGGTAGTTGTTTGTAACCCAGGTGTTTTCGGTGGATAGTTCCGCGCCTGTTGCTAGTAGCCTAACCCGCTTTATTTGCTCCTTTTTTATGCCCTCTACTGGGACGGGCCCGATGGTTTGCTCCATAACGTGGATATAAATATTTTTGCCGTCTTTGCTGGCGGTAATTCTGCCGTAATCGGGTTTTGGTAGTTCGGTATAGCCGCAATTATAGATGCTTTCGCCGTTTTTGTGCAACCATTTGCCAACCGCTTGCAAAATTTCCACCGATTCTGGTGGGATATTGCCTAATGCGTCTGGGCCAACGTTTAGTAGCATATTTCCGCCTTTGCTAACGCATTCCACCAGTTTTTTTATGATAGTTTCGGGCGAATAAAAATCCTTGTCAAACTGGGAATAACCCCAGTTATTGTTCATCGTTAAACAAGCCTCCCACGGAATCGGTTTACCATTCACATTTAGCACCCCTTTTGGCGGGATAATTTGTTCGGGCGAAACAAAATCGCCAGAAAAAACGGTCGGGTTATCCGTGCGCAACGTGCCGAACCCTTCGCCGCTAACCTCCAGCCGATTGTCAATAATAACGGTTGGCTGTAGTTTGCGAACCATTTGCACTAGTTCCGTTGCGCGCCATTTTTCGCCTTTCAGTTCGCCATAAGAATAATCAAACCAAAGCACATCTATTTTGCCGTAATTGGTGCAAATTTCGCGGATTTGCCCGTGCATATAGTCCAAATAATTGTCAAAATTGTGGTTTTTGCCTTTGTATTCTGGGTTATTCCGCATTGGGTGAATATCGTCGCCAAAGTGCGGAAAATCGGGGTGATGCCAGTCTATTACTGAAAAATACAAGCCAACTTTTATGCCCTCTGCCCGAAAAGCCTCGACAAATTCAGCGACTAAATCCCGAGCGGCTGGCGTATTCGTGGCTTTATAGTCCGTTAGCTTAGAATCAAACAAGCAAAAACCATCGTGATGTTTAGCGGTCAGCACGGCGTATTTCATACCCGCTTGCTTGGCTAGTTTAGCCCATTCTTTGGGGTTATAGTCTACGGGGTTAAATTCGTCAAAAAACCCCTGATAATCTTCTATCGTCATTTGTTCGTGGCTACGCAACCATTCGCCCCGCGCAGGAATCGCATACAAACCCCAATGTATAAACATTCCAAAACGGGCGTTCGTAAACCACTCTATCCGCTCCGCTCTAGTTGCCATTTCTAATTTATCCATAATTGTACCCTTTCTAAAACCGTGGGCTCTGCCCACCCGCCTGCCGGCGGGCAGGCACCCGCTAAGGGCGCTGCCCTTAGAACCC
>WRKK01000155.1 GCA_009782245.1 Defluviitaleaceae bacterium
AGGGGCGACCGTCCTCGGTCGCCCGTCCCCCCAAAAAAACACCACAAAAAATTTAAGCGGGTCACCTGCCCGCCGGCAGGCGGGAGGGGCGCGCTCCTTGCGGGGTCAAGGGGCAGCGCCCTTGCGGGTGTGGGCAGCGCCCACGGTTTTAGCTGTTATTTTTTACCCGCAAAATTCTTTCAACGGAGGCGTTTAGGCGGTCGTCGAATAGTTCTGTTGGGATTGTGCCGCTTTCGTATGCTTGGGCTAGTGTTTCTATTGCTTGCTCGGGATTGGGCGGCATTAGTAGAATGTCCGCACCTGCCAAAAATGTGTTTAATAGTATTTCTTCAGCGGAAAAATTGTCCGTTAGCCCACGCATATCTAGTGCATCGGTTATTATTAAGCCGTCAAATTGCCATTCGTTGCGGATTACTTCTGTTAAAAGATATTCCGAAAATACCGCTGGCAAGTCGTCGCCTGTGATTAGCGGCGTTGCTATATGCCCAACCATTATGCCCGTTGCGTTTGCTTGCAACCCCGCCAAAAACGGTACAGCCTCAACTTCGTTAAACCTTGTGCGATCGTGGCGATATACCGCCAAATAATCGTGAGAATCTTCGTAAGTGTCGCCATGCCCTGGAAAATGCTTTAATACCGAGAAAATCCCCGCACTGTGCAAGCCGTCTAAAGCCGCAACTACCATTTCCGCAACTTCGGCTGGCTCTGTGCCGAATGCCCTATCGCCTATTACTGTGTTGCTTGGGTTTGTCCAAATATCGGCGACGGGCGCAAAGTTCATGTTAAAGCCCAATAATGCCAGCCGCTCGCCAATAGTTGCGTAGCTTTCGTACACGTTTTGCCGCCCGTCTTCCGCCATTGATAACGCCGAGCCAATATCTTCGGGAAACAGCCGCCCAACACGGGACACCCTGCCGCCCTCTTCGTCAACTGCGATAAACAACGGTATATCCGCCGCCGCTTGTAAGTCCGCCGTCAACTGCTGTAATTCCGATATTGTCGTTATATCCGCACCAAAAAAGATAAAGCCGCCTATATTATAATCCTCTATCAACGTGTGCGCCCTGCTAATATTGGGCATACTAACTATAATCAGTTGCCCTATTTTTTCCCGTAAAGTCATTGCGTTTAACATTGCTGTTATTTCGTCATGTTCGGGCGGTTCTTGTGATTCTTGTGATTTTAACGTTTCGGGCGGTTCTTGTGGTTCTGGTGATTCTTGTGATTCTTGTGATTCTTGTGATTCTTGTGTTTCGGGCGGTTCTTCTAATATTTCTGCTATCTCCACAATTCTGTAGGCAGTTTCGGCGAGGTCAGCCGATTCAATTTGTTCAACAAGTTCAACAAAATCCTTATACGGGTGTAGCGGAAAAAACAGTATATACGCCACCATTGCCACTACTGTAAGCAAAACCACACCCGCAGGAATTATATATTTCATAGCATTTTTAGTAATGCAATCGTAAATTTCCACACCCGCTCTAGCGAGGGAATTGACAAATGTTCGTTGGGGGTATGTGCATCTACGATTTGGCAACAATAGGAAATAATATCCATATCGGGAATTTTTTCCATCATAAAGCCGCATTCAAGCCCAGCGTGAACAGCCTCAATTTGTGGAGTTTTTTTGTATATTTCACGGTATATTTCTGTTGCGGTGGCGAGCAGTTGCGATTCTGGGTTATATACCCAGCCAGGGTATGCGTGAATAAACTTTACATCTGCGCCAAGTGCCGCGCCCAGTGCCATTATTTGCTTGCTTGCGAAAACATAGCGGCTTGGCACAGAGCTACGCAAGGCACAATCAATAGAGACGGCGTTTTCTGTGGTTTGCACTACGCCAATATTATTAGAAACCTCTACCAGCCCAGAAATATCCTGGCTCATGTGCAGAACGCCTAGCGGCAACAGCATTATTGCGGATATTAATTTTTTTGTGCAGTCCTTGGTAAAAACCTCGGTTGCGGTGTTTGTGCTTGCTAGTAATGTCAACTTAATATTTGGGTCTGGAGCACGGTATTCTGTTCGCATATCTTTTTGCAGGTTGGCAATAATTTGTTCCGCATCGGCTATTTTAGCGGTTGGAATGGCTATTTCCGCCTCTGCCTCGCGGGGGATTGCGTTTGCTTTTAGCCCGCCCGTCATTGTAATAATGCGAATATCCAGTTCAAAAAGTGCGTCCAAAACACGGGCAAGCAAGCGGTTACTGTTTGCTTTGCCAAGGTGGATTTCTATACCAGAATGTCCGCCTAGCAAGCCGCGTACGGTAATGGTTTTGTGGGTCATGTTTGGCGGCATCGGTTCTTTTGTGGTTGGCACTTTGAAATAAAAGCGGCCGCCGCCAGCGCAACCCACGCAGAATGCGGAATCGCTGCCAGAATCCATATTAATCATGCGCCGCCCACTAAACAGGCTTGCGTCGATGTTGGCAATTCCTTTCATGGTAATTTCCTCTTCCACGGTAAACAGCACCTCTAGCGGCGGGTGCGGAATATCGTCGGAATCCAGGATTGCCATGCTAAGTGCAACGCCCACGCCATTGTCCGCGCCTAACGTTGTGCCTTTCGCATATAAAAAGTCGCCGTCCACTTCTAACGAGATAGGATCGGTTAAAAAATTAAATTCGGTATCTGCGTTTTTTTCGCAGACCATGTCCATGTGGCTTTGTAGCACTAGTGGCGGCTGGTTTTCCAAGCCAAAACAGCCTGGTTTATATATTAGCACGTTCCAGCTTTCGTCTTGTTTTACTACCAGACCACGTTTTTCCCCAAATTTCACTAAATAATCGCTAATTGCCTTTTCGTTGCCAGAACCGCGCGGTATTCGGCTTATTTTTTCAAAAAAACCTAGCACTTTCTTTGGTTCTCGGTTTAATGATGGCATAATTGCACCCTCTACCTTTCTAGTTAAAGCATTTTCGTTGATTTTTACTATTTTTTGGGATATTATCCCAAACCCCATTTTTGCATAAATTTTGCATAAACCGCTCAAATCTATCAATTCAAATCCATTAATTCAAATTCGTTAATTCTGCAATAAATCTGGGCGTTTTTTTGCGGTTATTGCTACAGATTGCTGTTTTCGCCAATTTTCAATATTTTTGTGATGACCCGATAGCAAGATTGGCGGAACTTGCAGCCCTTGAAACTCTTGTGGGCGTGTATATTGCGGGTATTCTAGCATTCCGTGCAGATTGTTGCTAAATGTTTCGTTGGCGGTGGATTCATTTTTGCCAACAACGCCAGGCACAAGCCTTGCAACGGCATCTATTAGCACAAGTGCGGGTAATTCGCCGCCCGTTAGCACATAATCGCCTATAGAAATTTCTTCGGGGGCAAGTAAATCCAAAACCCGCTGATCTACGCCCTCGTAATGTCCGCACAGCAAAATTAGGTTGCTTTTTGCGGATAAATCCGCCGCTTTTTGTTGCGTAAACGGCTTGCCCTGTGGGCTAAGGTATACAAAATGGCTATTTTGCGGGCTTTGTGAACCTTGTGAACATCGTAAATTTTCAATAACGCTTGTGTATGCTTGATATATCGGTGTTGACATCATTACCATGCCCGCGCCGCCGCCGTAGGGTTCATCGTCCACTTGCCCGTGCTTGTTTACGGCAAAATCTCGTATATTTATGCAGGATATGCGAATAATTTCGGCGGTCATTGCTCGTTTTAGTATACTGTGTTCGCAAGCCTGTTGTATCATCTCTGGGAACAACGTTAGCACGTGAAACGTCATTTTTGCCGTGTTTTGGCTGTTTGTTGCGTTTGTATTTGTTATCATAGTTCGCGCAAGCCCTCTAATAGGCGAACAATCATTTTGCCGCCTTGTTTATTTTCGGGATTTTCGGGATTTTCGGGATTTTCAATATTTTCAAAACTTTCGGCAATTTCCACAGAGACAATACAATCTTTTATTGCTGGCAGCAGCAAATCTTTGGTATTTGGCGCGGATACAACGTAAATATCGTTTGCGCCCGTTTGCAAAATTTGCGTTATTGTGCCAAGTTTTTCGCCAGTTTCGGTAAAAACGGGCATATCTAGCAAATCGGCTTGATAATATTCGTCTTCGTCTAGCGGCAATGCGTCTTCGCGGGGGATTTTGATGTTTGTGCCGATAAATTGCTCGGCGGCGGTGCAGTCGTCTATTCCGTCCAACTTTATTATAACCAAATTTTTGTGAAAGCGAACCCGTTCTATTGCGTAGGTTTTGGGCGGCTGGCTGTCGTCCCAAAAAATTTGTGCCGATTCTAGCAGTTCAAAACGGGACGGCTCGTCAGTTGTGGGAAAGACGCGCAACTCGCCGCGCAAGCCTTGTGTTTTGACGATAGTACCAATTTTGAAGTAATTTTTTGTTTCTTTTGTTTCTTCTGTCAACAAGTCCGTCAAATAAATCGTACCTTTCCTTCTTCGTAAAAGCCCCTAGAGCCGCCCGTTTCGTCGGGAACGCCCACCGCAATTATGCAAAACGGCACAACGCCCGCTTCTAAATCTAGCAGATGTGTAACTGGGCCAATTAGTGCCTCTTTGGGATAAACTCCGCACCAGCAAGCACCCAAGCCCTGTGCAACTGCTTCTATAAGAATATTTTGGGTAGCGGCGGCACAATCCTGCGGAAAATAGCCGCTATCGATCGCCTTAAACTGCGTACGTGGCAACGCTGCCACCACAATCGCCAAATCAGCGGTTTCCAGCATTCCAGTATACTGGTGGATTTTGCGTATTTCGTCCAATTTTTCGCGGCTACGTATAACAATAAACTCCCAAGGACGTGTATTACAAGCGGACGGCGCTAACATTGCCGCCTCCAACAATAACCGCACTTGCTCATCGGTTACTTTCGCACCTACCTTATACGAACGGATACTCCGCCGTTCTCTAATTGCCTGTGTTGCTGTCATTTTAATTCCTCCTAAATATAAGTTCAAACAACTTCAAAACCGTGGGGCGCTGCCCCCCGCCTGCCGGCGGGCAGGCACACCCCGCAAGGGGATTCTCCCCTTGACCCGCTAATTTT
>WRKK01000156.1 GCA_009782245.1 Defluviitaleaceae bacterium
GTAGGGGCGACCGTCCTCGGTCGCCCGTTTTCCCATTCCGATCTAGCTTAAGTATACGCAGGTGAATATCCGCCCCTACGTTATAGGCAAATGCAAATTTTCAACCCTTGATTCGCATTGTTGTATTAATAAAAACCATAAAAATTTTATGGGGTCAAGGGGAGAATCCCCTTGCGGGGTCCAGGGGCAGCGCCCTTGGCGGGTGTGGGCGGAGCCCACGGTTTTGAAGTTTATTGAAATTTTTAGGAGGAAACAAAATGACAGCAGAAATTATAGCGGTTGGCACGGAGTTATTGTTAGGCGATATAGTAAACACGAATGCGGCGTTTTTAGCACAGGAACTGGCAAAGTTAGGGATAGATTTGTACACGCAAACGGTGGTGGGGGATAATCCGAAACGGCTGAAAACGGCTTATCAACAGGCATACGAGCGGGGCGCGGATTTAATAATCACAACTGGCGGGCTTGGCCCAACGCAGGACGACATTACCAAAGAAGTTGCGGCGGAATATTTTGGCTTGCCGCTTGTTCTGCACGAAGAAACTTGGGAAAATATGCAAGCGTTATTTGCAAAAATACACCCGCACCTGCCAATAGCAACAAGCAACAAAAAACAGGCAATGTTGCCCAAAGGTTGCCATATTTTGCCAAACAACAACGGCACAGCGCCTGGCGTTTACATCTCGCAAAACCGCCAAAAAATAATAATGCTGCCAGGCCCGCCCAACGAACTAGAGCCAATGTTTTTGCAAGAAGTTGTGCCAATTTTGCAAGCGTTATCGGATAAAATGCTAATATCCCGAATAATAAAAGTTGTGGGCGTGGGCGAAAGTTTAGTTGAACAAAAAATAAAACACCTCATTACAGCCCAAAACAACCCAACCATCGCCCCGTACGCCAAAACTTTTGAAGTGTGGCTGCGCTTAACCGCCGCCGCCGCAAACGCCCAACAAGCCGAAAGCCTAATCAACCCCATCGTGCAAGAACTATACAATATTTTTGGCAACACAATTTTTGGCGAAAATGACGATACTTTGGAAAGCGTTGTTATAAAGTTGCTAAAACAGCAAAATTTATGGTTAGCGTGTGCAGAATCTTGCACGGGCGGAATGCTGGCGGCTCGGCTAGTAAACCAATCGGGAGCATCGGCGGTTCTAAAAGAGGGCATTGTTAGCTATGCAAACGAATCCAAAATTAACAGGCTGGCGGTTGACAAAAACATAATAAAAGAATACGGTGCAGTTAGTGCCGAAGTCGCCGCCGCTATGGCGGAGGGGCTAGTTGCAGGACAAAACAACCTAGTAGGCATATCCACAACTGGCATAGCAGGCCCAGACGGCGGCACACCCACAAAACCCGTCGGCAGGGTCTACATCGGCTTAACAATCCCCAACAAACCCACCCAAGTCAAAGAACTAAACCTAACAGGCGACCGAACAAAAATCCGAACACGCGCAGTCATCGCTGGGCTAGACTTTTTACGGCTGGCTTTGCTTGAAAAATAAACTGCAAAACCGTGGGCGCTGCCCACACCCGCAAGGGCGCTGCCCCTTGACCCCGCAAGGAGCGCGCCCCTTGACCCGCTAATTTTTTATGTTTATTTTGCTCTAAAATTTGTTTTATAAATTTGGCAACTTGCATTTTTAATGCTATAATGTAAAAAGCATGGACAAATTTGGTTATGAAAAAAAATTGCGGGTCACCTGCCCGCCGGCAGGCGGGAGGGGCGCGCTCCTTGCGGGGTGTGGGGCAGAGCCCCACGGTTTTGAACTTTAATTTTAGGAGGAAAAAAATATGCACTGCACAAGAAAAATTACCGATAACCTTGTATGGGTTGGAGCGAACGATAGACGGTTGGCTCTTTTTGAGGGAGTGTACGGCGTACCAGAAGGCGTTTCGTATAACTCTTATTTATTGCTAGACGATAAAACGGTTTTGTTTGATACAAGTGATAACGCAGTAAGAGACAGGTTTTTAGAGAACATAACCCACACATTAAACGGTCGCAAATTGGATTATTTAGTATTACAGCACATAGAGCCAGATCACAGCGCGTTAATTTCAGACGTAATAGAAAAATACCCAGATGTTACGCTAGTTGTAAATGCTAAATCTGCCGAGTTTACCGCACAATTTTACGAAATTGGCACGCCGAAAATTCACATTGTAAAAGAAAATGATACGCTAACCACGGGCAAACATACGTTGCGGTTTTTTATGGCGGCTATGGTGCATTGGCCCGAAGTAATGGTAACTTACGACGAAACCAGTAAAACGCTGTTCTCGGCGGATGCGTTTGGTCATTTTGGCGCACTTAACGGCTCGCTGTTTGCCGATGAAGTGAATTTTGCCCAGGATTACCTAAAAAAAATGCGCCGCTACTATTGCAACATAGTTGGCAAATACGGCGCACAAACCCAAGCATTGCTTAAAAAAATGGCGGCTTTGGATATTGCCAAAATTTGCCCCTTGCACGGCTTTGTTTGGCGCAAAAATTTATCCCAAGTAATCGAGCCGCACCAGCTGTGGAGCAGCTACGAGCCAGAAGAAAAAGGCGTAATGATAGCGTACTCTTCGGTGTACGGCAACACGGAAAACGCCGCCGAAATAGTGGCTTGCCGCTTGCGTGAAAACGGCAAAAAAGTTGTAATGTACGATGCCTCCGTAACTCACGCATCGGATATTGTAGCCGAAGCTTTCCGCTGGAGCCACTTGCTTTTCGCCGCCACAACCTACAACAACAACATCTTCGTTACAATGGAAGATTTGCTGAACGATTTAATCGCCCACAGTATCCAAAATAGAACCGTCGCTATTATTGAAAACGGCTCTTGGGCACCCGCCAGCGGAAAAATAATGCGTAGCAAACTGGAAAAATGCAAAAATATCAACATTGTCGCCAACTTTACAATAAAATCATCGCTAAAAGCGGACAAACTACAGGAATTATACGATTTTGCAGATGCCATTAACGCCAGTTTTTAGCGTAAAAAGGAGATTTTTATGTACTTTGATTCTCATGCACATTATGACGATAGGCGGTTTAACAAAGATAGAGCCGCCCTGCTAGAAACCGAACTGCCCAATAGCGGCGTTGTTGGCATTGTAAATATTGGTGCTTGCATGAAAACTTCTGTTGCATCGGTTGCGTTGGCGGAGAAATACCCGTTTATATATGCGGCGGTTGGCGTGCACCCGCACAACGCATCGCAACTAAAAGCCGCCGATTTGGAAACGCTACGCAAACTTGCCGCCAAGCCCAAAACGGTAGCAATAGGCGAAATTGGACTAGATTTTCATTACGACCACTCGCCGCGCGATGTGCAGCGCCATTGGTTCGCCCAGCAACTAGCGTTAGCCGAACAGCTGGATATGCCAGTTGTCATACATTCCCGCGAGGCCGCCCAGGAAACAATGGCGATAATCAAGGAAAGCAACGTCCGCAACGGGGTAATACATTGCTATTCTGGGCATTTGCCAATGGCTTTGGAATACATTGAAATGGGCTTTTATATTGGATTGGGCGGCGTTGTTACCTACAAAAACGCCGAAAAAACCCGTGAAGTTGCCAAACAAATACCACTAGAACGGCTTTTAATAGAAACAGATGCACCCTACCTTGCTCCCGTGCCTTTTAGGGGCGAACGCAACGATTCCGCTAAATTAGCCGCCGTAGTGGAAACTATCGCAACTTTACGGGATATATCCCAAAAAGCCGTATCGGAAGCCACAACCGCTAATGTTAAGCAGTTGTTTTCGATTTAGCATACAATCTGGCAAACAATCTGGCATACAATCTAGCAAACGGAATTTTAATGGGGAACTTGCGGTTATAAATCGCAAAAGGGGGATTTTTTTATGGTATTAAATTTTGCAAAACGGGTGTTTTACATTGCCGTTGCAATTCTTTTGGTTAGCATTTGTGTAAATATGTTTTTGGGCCCGCACAACATTGCGGCTGGCGGCTTAACGGGCTTTGCAATTATTTTGGAGCAATCCGTTGGGCTAGAGCGTTCCATGACGGTTATGGTTGGCAACGGGGCTTTGCTTATTGTAACGCTGATATTTTTGGGCAAAGAGATATTTCTTAACACAGTAATAGGAGCATCGTTGTTGCCGCTGTTTATCGGTATTGTTCCGCAACACACGCTAGTAAGCGATCCAATGCTTTCTATGGTTTTTGGCAGTGTGATTTTTGGCGTTGGTGTGGCTATTTTGTACGCCAACAACGCCTCTAGCGGTGGCACGGCTATTCCGCCGCTAATTTTCAAAAAATATTTTAAGCTAAACACCGCAATAGGGCTGTTTTTATCCGACGGAGTCGTCGTTTTACTGACTTTGCTGGTGTTTACGGTGGATTCGTTTTTTTACGCTATAGCGTCAATATTTATAACGTCCGTAACAATGAACTATTTGGAAAATGGCTTAAACCGCAAAAAAATTGTCTATATCATAAGCCACAAACACGACCTAATCGTAAAAGAAATTTTGCACGATATTGGGCGTGGCGTAACCATTGTGCCAGTAATAGGTGCATACAAACAAGACGAAAAACGAATGTTAATGGTAACACTAGATAAAAAAAATTACCAAGATTTGCTAACAATAGTAAACAACCACGACAAACAGGCATTTATGATAACTAATACTGTTTCTGATGTTCATGGTGAGGGGTTTACTTATGTTTCTGGTAGTGTTTAAGTATTAATGGGCAAACGGGCGACCGAAATGGGCAAACGGGCGACCGAAATGGGAAAACGGGCAACCAAAATGGGCAAACGGGCAACCGAAATGGGAAAACGGGCAACCGAAATGGGAAAATGGGCAACCGAAATGGGAAAATGGGCAACCGAAATGGGAAAATGGGCAACCGAAATGGGAAAATGGGCAACCGAAATGGGCAAACGGGCGACCGAAATGGGAAAACGGGCGACCAAAATGGGAAAACGGGCGACCGAAATGGGCAAACGGGCGACCGAAATGGGCAAACGGGCGACCGAAATGGGCAAACGGGCGACCGAGGACGGTCGCCCCTACAGGGACGCATATTGT
>WRKK01000157.1 GCA_009782245.1 Defluviitaleaceae bacterium
GACAGCGACCGCAATGTCATTAACTTTAGTTATGTTGTAGAAATGTCGGAATGGGGAACGGGCGACCGTCCTCGGTCGCCCGTTCTCCCCATAAATCGTTTAAGTTAATGACAATAATCGCGCCCGTCCCCCCTATAATTTGCAACCGCCATTTTTTATTTCATTCACACCGTGCGTTAATCATATCTAAAAAATACGTATGCACCGTGGAATCTTCGGTAAGTTCGGGGTGAAACGCCGTGCCGAGCAGGTTGTTTTGTCGTACAGAAACTATTTTACCGCCAGTTTTGGCTAAAATTTTCACATTTTCGCCCACTTCGGTTATGTAGGGGCCCCGAATAAACACCATAGGCACTGTAGAACCTGCAAAGCTGTCATTTACAGAAAAACTGCCTATTTGCCTACCAAAGCCGTGCCTTTTTACTGTAACATCTAGCACATCTAAATGTTGCCAACGGGAATCTTCAAACCGTTTTGACATCAAAATAAGTCCTGCACAAGTTCCAAAACAAGGTATTCCTGCTTTTATGGAATCTTGCAAGGGAGCAAATAATTTTAGATCGTGGAGCAATTTATTCATGGTGGTGCTTTCTCCGCCAGGCAGGATTATACCGTCAAAACCCTTGGAAAAATCGGATTTTTGGCGGATTTCTATGGAATCTACGCCCAATTTATTCAGCATGGCGATATGTTCAAAGAACGCCCCTTGTAAAGCTAATACTGCTATTCTCATTTTCCGCGCTCCGACATCATAAGTTCAATTTCCTGCTCATTTATGCCGACCATTGCCTCGCCCAAATCTTCGGATATAGCGGCGATTAGTTTTGCATCTTTGAAGTTAGTAACTGCTTGCACTATGGCAGCCGCCCGTTTTGCGGGGTTGCCAGATTTGAATATGCCCGAGCCCACAAACACGCCCTCTGCCCCTAGCTGCATCATAAGAGCCGCATCGGCAGGAGTAGCAACGCCGCCAGCCGCAAAATTAACTACTGGCAATTTGCCGTTTTCCGCTACATATCGGACTAATTCGTAAGGTACGGCAAGTTCTTTGGCGGCTTGATATAGTTCGTCCTTGGATTTTGAAGTAAGCACACGCATTTCGCTTTGTATTTTACGCATATGGCGAACCGCCTGAACAATGTCGCCCGTGCCAGGTTCGCCTTTTGTGCGTATCATCGCCGCGCCCTCTTGTATGCGGCGAAGTGCCTCGCCCAAATCTTTTGCACCGCACACAAAAGGCACTTTGAATTGCGTTTTGTCTATGTGATACAAATCGTCGGCAGGGGAAAGGACTTCGCTTTCGTCTATATAGTCTATTTCTATGGCCTCTAAAATTTGTGCCTCAACAAAATGGCCTATCCTAGCTTTAGCCATTATTGGAATGCTAACCGTTTCTTGTATGCTCCTAATCATTTTCGGGTCGCTCATGCGAGAAACTCCGCCTATTGCCCGTATATCGGCAGGTATGCGTTCTAGCGCCATAACGGCGCAAGCCCCCGCAGTTTCGGCTATTTTCGCCTGCTCTGGCGTGGATACGTCCATTATAACGCCGCCTTTTAACATTTGTGCCAAATTTTTGTTTAATTCGTATTGCAAGAAAATCACTCCTAATTTTTTGATTGGTTGCGTTTATTATAGCATTGTTTGTTAGGGGAAATCAAGGGGTGGGGAGTGATTTTTTTAATCACGATTGGCGGTTGAATTTGTGATAGAAATGAAAACAATAATTATCCCCACAGCCTGAATACCGCCGCCGAATGTTAACAAACAACAAGCAAAAAACGGGTGCCATTAACCTGTTTTTTGCTTGTTGCACTTTTTGGCGGAATGCGTTATAATATTAGTGAAAGGGGGATTTGCAATGAAAATAGTCTATCCATCGGAAGTAGCCGCTAGAAACGCTAAAATAAATCTTTCGCAAACGTTGCAACAGGCATTAAAAGCGGAGTTAGGCGTGGAATAGCGAAAAGGAGCGGAAACATGAAGACATCGGAGTTGATAAAAAAATTGAAAAAGCAGGGAGTAATATTCCACAGCAACGGCAAAAATCACGATTGGTATATAAATACAAATAATGGCAAAATGACACAAATTGGACGGCACGGCTCTAAAGAAATACCTACAGGCACTTACAATGACATAATGCAAAAATTAGGTCTTAAACCTTAAACTAAAGGAGAAACCAACATGAAATACACCTACCCCGCAATATTCAGACCAAGCGGCGACCAGTACCACATATTTTTCCCCGACATAGAAGACGGTGCTACTTGCGGCGATAATATAAACGAATGTATAGAAATGGCGACAGACTGGCTTTCGGGTGCTTTATATATGCGAGAAAAAGCCAACGAAACAATACCGCAACCCACAAAAATCGCCGAATTACCCCACAATGAAGACGACATTATAACGCTAATATTAGCCGATACAGCCGAATACAAAAATTTTTACGAAAATACAAAAATCAAAAAAAGCATAACAATCCCAATGTGGCTAGATATAGCCGCCAAAAAAGCCAATATAAACTTTTCGCAAACACTACAAGGCGCACTAAAAACCGAACTAGGAATACAATAAAAAAGGATTGAAAAAAATGGAACAAAACCCCGTAATAACAATGCAACCACTAAACATAACCGCAAAACTAGCGGCAGAACTTTCTCTGGCGGACTGGCAGGTGCAACGCACAACCGAACTAATAGACGACGGCAACACCGTCCCTTTTATAGCCCGCTATCGCAAAGAGGTTACAGGCTCGCTGGACGATGAGCAACTGCGCACCTTGCACGAACGCCTGAATTATCTGCGTAACTTGCAGGATAAAAAAACCCAAGTTTTTAACATTTTGCAGGAACAAAATAACCTTACAACCGAACTGGCAACCGCACTAACCGCCGCCGCAACCCTAACCGAAATCGAAGACATCTATCGCCCGTTCCGCCCAAAACGCCGCACAAGAGCCACTATCGCCGAAGAAAAAGGCTTGTCCCCGCTGGCGGATATTTTGTTTGACCAAAATATCCCGAACAACGATAATAATGACGAAACTGATAAAACCGATAAAACCGCTATAGAAACCGCCGCCCAGCCTTTTGTCAACCCAGACAAGGGAGTTTTAACTTGCCAAGATGCCCTAAACGGTGCAAGCGACATAATCGCCGAACGCATATCGGACGATACCGCTTGCCGCAAGTGGATTCGCAATATTACTTGGCAAGAGGGCTTTATAAATTCGGTGGAAATTGTGGAAAAGGCGGATAAATCGGATAAATCAGACAAAACAGACAAATCAGAAAAATCCACTAAATCCACCAAATCTACCAAATCAGACAACAAAAAAATTGGCGTTTACGAAATGTACGCCGATTTTACCGAGCCGATTCGCAAAATTGTTGGGCATAGAATACTGGCGTTAAACCGTGGCGAAAAGGAAAAGCAGTTAAAAATATCCATCGAAGCACCCACGGATAAAATTTTGGCGGGCTTGGAAAAACGGCTACTAAAAACCACCGCAAACGCCGCCAAAACAGAGCAATTTATAAAAGCCGCCATAATCGACAGCTACAAGCGGCTAACCGCACCCGCCGTTGAGAGGGAAATTCGCGCCGCCCTAACCGAGCAAGCCGAAGAGGGTGCAATTAAGGTGTTTGGCGAAAATTTGCGGCAACTACTAATGCAGCCGCCAATCAAAGGCAGAGCCGTTTTGGCAATCGATCCAGGGTTTCGCACGGGCTGCAAGTGGGCTGTGGTGGACGAAACGGGCAAGGCACTAGAAACGGGCGTTGTATATTGCACGATAAACGCAAACACAGCACCGTCCAAGGCGGAGTTAAAACGGCAAATTGAAAAATACGCCGTTGAACTGATTGCAATCGGCAACGGCACGGCATCTCGGGAAACGGAGCAGGTTGTGGCAGAGTTGATAAAAGAAAACAGCCTAAACGTGCAATATATTATCGTAAACGAGGCGGGTGCATCGGTATATTCCGCCTCCAAGCTGGGCGCGGAGGAGTTTCCCGATTTTGACGTTGCCATGCGTAGCGCCGTATCTATCGGGCGGCGCTTGCAAGATCCGCTGGCGGAACTGGTTAAAATTGACCCCAAAAGTATCGGGGTTGGGCAGTATCAGCACGACATGAACCAAAAACAGCTAGGCGAAACGCTTTCGGGCGTGGTGGAAAGTTGCGTTAATAGGGTTGGCGTAAACCTTAACACGGCATCGCCCAGTTTGTTGGCGTATGTGGCGGGCATTACGCCCAGCGTTGCCAAGCAAATTCTACTATACCGAGAACAGCACGGCAAATTCACTTCCCGCAAAGAACTGCTAAAAGTGAACAAACTAGGCAAAAAAGCCTTCGAGCAATGTGCTGGCTTTCTACGTATCCCCGAAAGCCCCAACCCCCTAGACAACACCGCCGTCCACCCAGAATCCTACGAAATAGCAGAAAAATTTTTGTCGTTGGACAAAAAAGGCGAAAATGACGAATTTTTGGCAAATATTGCGGAACAGCTGGCGGTTGGGCTACCAACTTTACAAGACATAATCAAAGAGTTAGCCAAACCAGGTCGCGACCCAAGAGAAGAATTGCCGCCGCCGTTACTTCGCAGCGATGTTTTGGATATAAAAGATTTGCAAGAGGGAATGGAATTAAAAGGGACGGTACGCAACATTGTTGATTTTGGTGCATTTGTAGATATTGGCGTACACCATGACGGGCTTGTGCATATATCGCAACTAAACCCAAAAGGCTCAAAACGCACAAACCGCATAAAACACCCGCTAGAAGTGGTTAGCGTGGGCGATATTATCGATGTTGGCGTGGTTTCGGTGGATTTGAAACGGAATAGAATAGCGTTGAGACAGATTTAGGTAAAATAATGTTATACTCGAACAACTTAAAAATAGGCTCTTGTAGAAAAACGGGCGGATAATATCCGCCCCTACTGTTGCGGCGTTGTAGGGGCGACCGTCCACCTACGTGCATTTAAGCCAAATCGGAATGGGCAAACGGGCGACCGAGGACGGTCGCCCCTACCTGACCGCCGTCAGACG
>WRKK01000158.1 GCA_009782245.1 Defluviitaleaceae bacterium
TACCCTCTTGCAAATCGTGTAGATCTGTTATTGGAATAATATCGTATTGCAAGGCAAGTATGTTTTTTATTTCCTCGATTGTCGTAGCTATTATATAAGGGTTTCTTATTTCTATATCGTCAACATCGTCAACATCGTCAACATCGTCAACAAAATTTTCTTCGAAAATTTCGCTTGGTTCTTCTACATCGTGTGTAATTTTGGTATCGTCGAGTAAAGTTACCTGCCCGTCCGACAGGCGGGCAACATCGTTTTGTTGCAGTATTTCGGCGGTTTGTTCTTCCATTGTTTGTGTATTGTACTCCAGCACGGTTTCTGTTGCACGGGCATTGGCACAAGCGGATAATACAAACACAGCGACTATAGAAAGGCTTATTAACAAGCCTTTTTTGCTTTTTTTCATGGCTACACCTCTCTGTTATTATTGTAATTATCAAGTGGGAGGAAACAGGAAACCCCCATAGGTCTACGTAGTTCCCTGTTTCGTCCTTAATTAAATCAATTCAATTAGACAGATAGAGTGTTTAGTTCATGTCTATTTCCCAAGTGGCATTTCTTGACGGACCGCTTGCAGCTTGATTGTTAATTCTTCCGTAAAAATCTACAGGTTGTGTCATACCTCCTGTAACAAATATTCCGCCCCTTTGTACAGACATGGCAGCACCCAAACTAACTCCGTTACGATTGAAATAGGTTACATGGTGGGGTGTATCTGCAGAGGTCGATAAAAAATTTCCACTATTACCTGTTTGCCAAGGTTGCGTAGCTGGAATTAGATAACGTGTAAAAGTAAAGTTTATCGTTCCCGACCAATTATGTTGGGTAAAGACGCTTGGTGGAAATTGAGTTGGTGGCGTAGTTGCTCTTGCTCCTATTGAAAATTCAACAGCATTATTTGCAGGACTCAAACGTTCCAAGTCTTCAGCCGTTGGTTGCCACTCCGAAAACTTTATATAAGGTGTTACCAAATTGGAAATTACATAGTTATACCTAACATAAGCCTCGTTGAGAACGGCTATAGCTTCGCTTAAGTCTTGGTCAGTAATAATAATGCCATTGACTTCGCCGTTCATAATTTCAGGGACTTTCACATTGGTAACAGGTATGCTACCGTTGCGCATCCTAACTACTGCTCTGGTTTCTTCTGCGGTGCTGGTAATCCGATAAGGACTCTGTGCCACCGAGTTATTTCCCGCACCGTAATACGGGGCGGCTGCTACTGTAATGTTAGTTGCTAAACAAGCAAACGCTAACAATGCTACAAATTTTTTGAAAAATTTCATAAGATTAAACATCCTTTCTTGTTGGGCTTGCCCTTTCGGCAAGCAATCTTGTCGTTTGACTTAGTGATATTAAATTTAAGGGGTTACGTTGCTACTTATGTTGTGCGTCGTTGCTACATATAAACATTAAGTTGCTTTTTCGTTTGCTTCATCGTTACTAGACTCAAGTGATACGTTTCTTTTTATTTGGTATGTAGATGCTACATTTAAGCGTAATGTTACTTTTAGTTAGTGCATTGTTTACTGTGTTATAGTTCAATCTCTCTTAACTCTTCCAAAGTGTGAAAGCATAATATCGTAAAATTCGGCTCGTACCCAAAGTAAGGCAAGAATTAATTGCTACTGCGATAAAAGCATTGTTTTCGTCATACATACTAACGTAGGCACTTCTGAAAACAGAGTGTTTCTAATTTCCAAGCATCACCTCACAAATATTTCTTTTTATTTTGTTATTTTGTTAGCTAACGATTTAATTGTACATTTCCATTAAACTACTGTCAAGTTTTTTACAAAAAAATTTTTAATCGAAAAAAGCCCGTAAAATGTGCATTATAAGGCATGAGTTGTGATAAACTTGATAAAAATAAATGAAAAACGCGTTGCCTTAAAAAGCTTGGGTTAAATTTTTTGTTTATTTTGTATGATTTTTTTGTAAAAACCCGATTTTGATTGTATAATTTGTCTTTTATAAGTAAAGTTTCGCAATATGTTTTACATAAAATATGTGAAAATAATTTTAATTTTAGTAATAATGCACATTTTTTGTTGGTTACATTACAAGCCAATCTTCCAAAAAAATTTTTGCACAAAAAACAGCAAGGTTCGTCCCCTTTAGTAAGAATATCGGCAATATTATGAACCTTAGTTTTTGCCCCTGAGAAGTTGCCAAAAATGCTGTCGTTTAGCAGTTTTGTGTCGTTCAAAGTTAGCAATATCAAAGGCTGGCGAGTTTTCATAATTCCAACATTTTACTTCCATATCGTAATTTTTGCCGTTGATATTTGCCGAAAAATCTGGAAACTGCTGCGAATGCTCGTTTTTCGCTAAAATCATGCCATTGTCCTCTAGCCGTTGCGGAATCTACTCCTGTACACAATTTCCGATTATATCGTTGGAGCGGCTTGTTTTGGGAATACCCGCAATATTTATTGAAATTACGCCCTTTTCGCCCCTAATCTCCCGCACCGCTTTTTCGTGCAATTCTTCCAAAGATTTAACCATTGTCAACCGCTCCTTTTGCGCTTTTTATCAAAATTTTCGCCACTTCCGCCACAACAGGCACACAAACCGTGTTGCCCAACAAATCAAACGCCTCGTTTTGAGTAACGCTGTCAAGCGTGTAATTTTCGGGAAATCCGAACAGCCGTAAACTCTCACGTTTCGTCAAGGTTCGCAAGCCGCCGCCCACAGGAACAGCCAATTTTAGCATATCGGTAGCTACAAGCGTTGGAGTTAGCTGGTTTGGGTCTAAAATGCGGTTAAATTCAAATGATAGCTTGCCAGTAACTATATTGTAGCCTTTTTCTTGCGTTTTGTCGTAAATTCTTGCGTTTTTCGCCTTTTTCTTGGGAAACTCCAACACGAGATAATTTTTGGCGACCAAATCGTCCAAAAGTGCTTGCAAATTGTCAACGTCAAAAAACGTTTTTATCATGGCAAAAGTCAGCGGCATTCCGTCCATCCAGTCTATTCCGTAGATTTCCGCCCACTTTTTAGAGCGGCGTTTTTTCAATAACAACGCAAGCAAATTTTTTTGCTCCTGCGAAATTTCCCCTTTTAAGGCGAAATCCCAGCTGTGAATATTTGCCGCGCCGCCACGTTTATCCTTTATTTGCTTGCCGATAACGTCCGTTATGTTAAAATGGGAGAATAATTTTTTGGTAAACGCCGTTTCGATTGGCGGTATATCATTTTCGATTATATCCGCCAAAACCGCCGTTTTTGGGGGTTTTTCCGACTTTTCCAATTCGTCAAGCGGAATTTTCCCCGATTTTCCGCCGCAAATATAAATCCGCTTGCGAGATTGCGCCAACCCAAAATTTTTGCTATCAAGCACGGCAAAATCTACAAAGTAGCCCAAATCGGTTAAAATTCTGATTATCGTTCGCAAGGTTTCGCCGCCGTTGTGCGTTAGCAAGCCCTCGACATTTTCCAACAAAAATCCCTTGGGATTTTTCGCCCTAATTATGCGAGCCACGTCAAAAAAAAGGGTTCCGCGCGTGTCGTCAAAACCAAGCCGTTTGCCCGCATTCGAGAACGCTTGACATGGAAATCCCGCCAGCAGGAAGTCGAAGTTTGGCAGATTGCTTTCGTTTACGGTGGTTATGTCGCAATGGCTGTTTTCGTGGAAGTTTTCGCTGTAAACCTTGATTGCATGGGGTTTTATCTCGGCGGAGAAAACGGCTTTTGCGGCGATATTTAGCTGTGCCGCCGCTTGCTCAAAACCCAGCCGCAAGCCGCCGATTCCTGCGAATAAATCTATAAATTTTTGCATAGCATTTGCTCCATTTTTCTAAGATGTGAATATTCTATCGCAAAATTTGATGGTTGTCAATTAGAATTTATTTGGCTGTTGACCTTGCAAAGCGGGGCGTTTGCGAAGTGGAAAGGGAAAACCGCAAATTTTTTTGGAAATTTAGCGAGACAAGAAAAAAGCACGGGCGAATGTGATAATTTGGGGGACGGGCGACCGTCCTCGGTCGCCCGTTTGCCCGTCCCGATATAAGCTAAAAATTCACCGCCCCAACTGCTCCAACGGAGAAACGTGCTGCCCGTTCAAAGTCATGTCAAAATGCAGATGCGGCCCCGTGGACATTCCCGTGCTGCCAACTTGGGCTATTGTGTCGCCCTGGTTTACCCATTGCCCCGCCGACACAAGCAGCACCGAGTTATGGGCATACCGTGAAATAAAGCCGTCGCCGTGGCTTATCACAACCATGTAACCGCCGCTACCGTTCCAGCGCGACAACGTTACCCAGCCAGACCGTGCCGCAACTACTGCCGTGCCTGTCGGTGCGGGAATGTCTATTCCTCTGTGAAACTCTGTTCCGCCAGTAAAGGGGTTTCGCCGATTGCCGTAACCGCTGGATATTCTGTAATGCCCTGGAACAGGCCAAATAAAGGTGGTTTCTTGTGCGGCGGGTTGCGGCGGTGCTTGCGGTGCGGGTTGTGGTGCGGCTTGCGGTGCGGCTTGCGGCACAACTTGCGGGGGTGCATCTATTGTCATTTTGGCAACCGTTGCGGAGATTGCGTCCACGTACAGCGTATATTTTGCCCCGTCTTCGGTTTGCATTTCTACCGCAAACATTGGCGGGTTGCTATCCGATAAAAATTGCGAACTTATCGCCGTTCCGCCCAAAAATTCCGTTGCAATTTCTCGGGCGTGTAAATTGGATATTTGCGGAGTTATCGTGCTTGCCAAACTCCGCAATTCAGCAACCTCGGCAGCAAGAGAGTTTGGCGGCTCGGCGGCGTTTGCGGGTTGCTCTGTTGTAATTGCGTAAATCATACACATCGCAAACGCCGATATTATCACTTTTTTCAACATAATTTCCTCCTTGAATTTTGGTGGACTAACTACTACATTTGTAGTATATATTTTGACGGAATTTTTGTCAAGCGTTTTTGGGAAAAAATTTTTGCAAGTTGCTTTCGGGCGGATAATATAGAGGTTTGATTTATAACAGTCGGTGAATGTTGTGTAGGGGCGGATATTATCCCAATGTCATTAACTTAAACGATTTATTAGGGGAGACGGGCGACCGAGGACGGTCGCCCCTACGGCGACGCATA
>WRKK01000159.1 GCA_009782245.1 Defluviitaleaceae bacterium
CGCCCCTACGGGAGACATCGTTGTAGGGGCGACCGTCCTCGGTCGCCCGTTTTCCCCTCCGATTTTAGCTTAAGTATACGCAGATAATATCCCGCCCCTACGAAGAAAACCAAAGACTGCCGTAAATAAAATTTCTATATGCGAATAAATTTTTGCAAAAACTCTTTTGACAATATCGCCAGAATGTACTATAATATTTTTTGTAGTGTATATCAAGGGTTGGATAAAAAAATTGGATAAAAAAGAGGTGAATTAATGCCAAAAAAACCCAACAATACAGCCAAAAACTCTAATAACGCCAACAAGCCTAATATTACCGAAACTTTTGGTAGCCCCAAAAATTCGCAAAAGAATAAAAAATTAATGAATAAAAAAATGTTGAATGGCGGCTTTGTGTTAGTGCTTTTATTAGTGATTTCAATTACAGCGGGCGTTTTAATTTGGTATTTTAGCGATACTGCCGATTTGACCTATATAGTTGATTTTAACGCCGCTACTTTTCGTGTTGTGCAAACAGGCGAACGCACACCAGACCCAACCCGTCCGCCAAACCAAATAACAATAGGTGCGGACGGCGTAACTGGTAATGTCAACCCAATGCACGCCGTTACCGAGGCGGACGTTTTGGCGGCTACAATAATTTTTGAACCGCTGGCAAAAGTAATGCCGAACGGTCAAATAATGCCGCTGTTAGCCGAAACGCTGGATATATCCGCTGACGGGCTAACGTACACTTTTTACCTTATGGATAATGTCGTTTTTTCTGACGGAACGCCGCTAACCGCCGAAATTATTTTGCAAAATTATTTAATGTTTAGCAATATCGCCGTTGAAACCGCACACACGGTGTATCTTAGCCGCTTAAACGGGTTTAACCAGTTTAGAATGGGGCTTTCGGACACAATTTCTGGGATAGTGCCTAACGGGAACTCTATTGCTTTTACCTTTGATATTCCGCTAAATAGCAACGTTTCGGCGTTTCTTGTGCCGATTAGCCATAATGGGCTTGGCACGGGTGCGTTTTTTATGGAAAATTTTGACGCTGGCGGCGATACTATTACTTTAGCCGCCAACCCAAACTATCACGGCGGTGCGCCGCAACTGGAAACAATTTTTATACGCTCTGCCAACGTTGCCTCTGCGCCAGTTTTGCTGGAATGGGGCAACATAGATTTATTTTGGACGGATTACAACCACACGCTATTACAGCAGTTGCTGCCCTTTACAAATATATCTATCGGAATTTTTAGCGGAAACCAGCAAGGGTACATTGGTTTTAACTACAACAACCCGCATTTGGCAAACGCAAATATTCGCAAAGCGTTAGTATTATCGGCAAACGCCGCCGCCGTTACAGAGCAGTTTTTTGGCGAGTTTGCACAGGCGGCAAGCCATATTGTTCCGCCGTATTTTTGGCTTTCGGGTTCGCCGCCGCTTTTGCCCGTTTTTGACCCAGCCCGTGCAACAGAATTATTGCAAGAAGAGGGTTTTTACCTTAACAATGCGGGCTTTTTTGAGCAAAACGGCGAACAGCTAACTTTTACGCTGTACACCATAAACAGCGAAATGGCATGGAATTTAACCGATGCCATCGCCGCCAACTGGCGCGAACTGGGTATTAACGTTATTGTGCAAGCACTTTCTTTTACCAACCTGCGCAACGCCATCGAAACGGGCGATTTTGATATGATGTACTTAACAATGCGGATAGATTTTAACACCGATTTTACTAACTTTACCAACGAAAATGTGCTGATAAACCCGTTTAGTTGGAACAATCCGCAAGCCGCCCAACTGGCAACCGAAATAAACCAACCTAATCAACAGCAAGCAATGCAAGCGTTTTCGGATTGGCAACGCATTTATCACGAAAACAACGTGCGGCTACATTTAGAGCGTCCGCATAGATTAGTTTTTTTTAACCCTAACTTGACAGGGATTTTTCCGTATAGTTACGGCAATTTTACCTGGAATATCCATAATTGGGGGGTGTTGCAGTAATGTTTTCACAATCTTTTGAAATGGCGAATTATCCTAGGCATGGCAAAATTTTGCGAAGAATAGCCACGGTTTTGGGCATTAAATATTCCCAAAATATACTGGAGGACAAAATACAACATTACACCGAAAATTATGCACTGGCTCATCAGGGCGACAAGCGGTATCCTAACGGCTTTCCTGCGTTGGAACTGTATAATGTCAACGCAGAATATATAAACGAAGATGTTTTTGACCTTGCAAACTATGTGCAACCAGATTTTATGCTGTTTTATGAAAATAGGCTACAAGAATCCACAACTACATTCAAAATGGCGGGCTGCCCCGATTTGGTTGTTGAAGTTTGGTCTAAATCTAACACAAAAGCAGAGCGTGAATTTTTGTTTTATTTGTATTCTACATCAAACATTACCGAGTTTTGGCAGATTGAGCAGGATAGAAACGAGGTAATAACATCAATCGGCGGAAAATTTTTGCCCACGCAAAACTTGCAAACCCCGCTAAAAACGCAAGCTGGCTTGGAAATCGAATTGACCAGCATAGCAAACAAGTAAAACCAATATTTATCACGATTTATAACGAATAGGGGTTGCAGTAATGTTTACACAAATGCACGATATGGCGAATTATCCTAGGCACGGCGAAATTTTGGAGCGCTTGATTGGCATGGTTTATAACAAATATTTTCAAAGCATAATGGAAAACAAAATTAAAAATTATGCCGAAAAATACGCTCTAGCACACCAAGGCGACAGATACAACCCCAACCATATAGCGTTGCCAATGGAACTGTATAATGTCAACCTAAAAAATGTGGACGAAAATGTTTTGGCAGAATCCAAATTTGTAGAACCCGATTTTATGCTGTTTAGCCAAAACAAGTTGCAAAAATCCACAATAAATTTCAAAATGGCGGGCTGCCCCGATTTGATTGTTGAAGTTTGGTCTAAATCCAACACAAAAGCAGAGAGGGAAATTTTGTTTGATTTGTATTCTACATCAAACATTACCGAGTTTTGGCAGATTGAGCAGGATAGCAACGAGGTAATAACATCAATCGGCGGAAAATTTTTGCCCACGCAAAACTTGCAAACCCCGCTAAAAACGCAGGCTGGCTTGGAGATTGACTTGACCAGCATAGCGAACAAGTAAAACCAATAAAACCAAATAAACCCAAACTAACTACATAGGAGGCTTATTATGTACCAACTAACAGAAGACCTTAAAACTGGCATACCCGATATAGATGCCCAGCATCAGGAACTATTTAGCAGAATAAACGACGTTACCAACCTAACCATAAAGCAAGCGATAAGCAAAGAAGAAATCGACAAAACTATCAGCCTGCTAGGCGATTACATTGCCAAACATTTAAGCGACGAAGAGACGATACAAATTAAATATAATTATCCCAAACTAGCCGCCCACAAGGCACAACACGATACTTTTAGGAAAAATTTTGCCGATTTGAAAAAAGAATACCAAGCAAATGGGCCATCGGTTACTTTTTCGATGATACTGAACAAAAGCGTTATAGAGTGGATTGTTAAGCATATTAGGTTTGCGGATAAGGAGTTGGCGGTGCATATAAAGGGGGTTAAAAAATAGGGGTGTTTATATAGCAATTCCAAACGGAAATCATCTGATTGCCGCCTAACTTAAATTCTGGATAAACCATAGTAACTCTTCCTAAATAAGTCGCCAGCACTTTGTTTTTGTGCTGGCGGCTCTCTTGTCCTAATCTTGGACTAACTGAATTTCTTTTTGTGTTGCCTTCGCCGTGCCTGTAAAGACTCTTCCGTCAATTAAATAAATCCTAACGACAATCTCTTGTTCTGAATCTGGCAAAGATAACCAACGTCCAAAAACCTCGTAATTTCCTCGTCTTTGCCTAAACCTTGCCCTGCTCGCCCCATGACTCACCTCTATCCTGTCTACCATGCTCTTTGAAATACGTTCTTCTGCATGGATAATGTACAGGAATGAGAAATTTGTTTGCCTGGTGGGTCGCTCTCGTTGGCTTGTTTCTCCGTCTGTTTCGTGTTGACTAGGGAATGGCGTTGGTTGAATTGAGGGCGACTGCGGAGTTGGAGTTGTTGGTGTCGGTGGTTCTGTCGGTTCGCTTGGCTCTGTTGGTAGTGTGTCGAGAGGTGGTTCGATAGGCTCGCTTGGCTCTGTTGGTGGTGTGTCAAGAGGTGGTTCGATAGGCTCGCTTGGCTCTGTTGGTGGTGTGTTGAGAGGTGGTTCGATAGGTTCGCTTGGCTCTGTTGGTGGTGGGTCGAGAGGTGGTTCGATAGGTTCGCTTGGCTCTGTTGGTGGTGGGTCGAGAGGTGGAAGTGTGAAGTTTGGCGGTAATATGGCGATTGGTGGCAATACTTCTTGTATTGGTGGAATAATTTCTGGTAATGGTGGGTGTATTGGTATTTGAAGAGGTGGCTCAACTTCAGGCAAACTGAAATCCAAATCGTGATTGATGTTAAAAGTTACAATAGCATACCTCTCAGTTGCCCCTTGTCTTCCTGATAGGTTACTAATATGTGAAATACTCGTTGTTGGCTGGAATGTTTGTGGAAACCTAAACCACTCTGGGGCAACTAGTTGAACTGAAAACTCTCCCTCATTTTCTGTTTCGCCTAAAAATATTACTTGCAACTGCGGCGTATTAAACTCCCCTTGTCCTGCAACCTGCCACAAGTTCGGTTCTTCTGCGTAGTCTAAATTGTCCGTGGGTGTATAACTAATAATGACGTTGGATATTTCTTCTGTGTACCTAACTTGAATGTCAGCAATATGGTCAGACACCCTTGTACCTTGTGTTAAAATCCAATGTTCTGGCAGGCTAATTGCAAGATTACCTAAATTGCTTGGAAAACTGTGTCCGTTAGAACCGCCTGCGTACTGCAATCGTAGACTGTACTGTGTTGCCGTTCCACCTATTTGATTAACTGTTAAATTGTGTGTGGCTGGGTTCGGTTGTGTTGTCGCCCAGTTTGCCCCTCTCGTCAATGTTAAAGATTGTAATTGAGAGTTCTGTCTGGCATCGACTAGCAAATTCCCTCCAGACATTCTTGTATTGAAGAACGTCCAACCAGATACAGGTGTAATCGTGGTTTGTGTCGCTGATAGTGATAAATTAGTGTCAGCTGGGTTCGGATTGATTGTGAAATTGAACATATCACTTCCAA
>WRKK01000160.1 GCA_009782245.1 Defluviitaleaceae bacterium
TTAGAGCCTTAGAGCCTTAGAGCCTTAGAGCCTTAGAGCCTTAGAGCCTTAGAGCCTTAGAGCCTTAGCTCAAATCGGCTTATTTTCTTGCAAAATGCTAAACGGCAGATAATGCAAAAATCTAAAGATAAGCTGTTTCCTTAGGAGGAAACCATTATGAAGAAGTTTTTAGCAATGGTTGTAGCGTTTGCTATGTTCTCAGCAGCGTTTGCAACCGTACCAGTATCGGCAAATGTGGGCGAAAGAACGCCGCTTGCACAGATACAAGCAAGCAATTTTCCCGTGGGATCTTTGCAAATGGTGGATTATTGCCACTTTTTGAACGTCCGTAGAGGAGCATCGCCAAATTACGCCGCCTTTACGGCTCTTTCAAGATTTACGCAAGTTACAGTATTAGAGTTTCTTAATGCCTGGGTGCGTGTGGATACGCCGCACGGAGAGGGGTGGATTTATGCAGGGTATCTTTCTAGGGGCGGTGCTAGTGCTGTTGCGGCTGTGCCTGTTGTGCCTGTAGTTGCTGTTGTAGAGCCTATAGTTGAAACACCTGTTGCTGAAGAAGTTGTCGCAGAGCCTGTTGTTGAAGTAGTGGAAACAACTGTTGATATTGTTGTAGAACCCATTGTTGAAGTAGCAGAAACTACTGTTGATATTGTTACAGAGCCCGTTGCTGAAGTAGTGGAAACACCTGTTGATATTGTTGTAGATCCTGTTGTTGAAGTGGCAGAAACTACTGTTGATATTGTTGCAGAGCCTGTTACTGAAGTGGCAGAAACCACGCCATTAGGGGAAATTCCAGATTACATAACTTTAGAAATAACAGAGCAAGTTAGTACGTCTGCTACGGAATTTTTTACGGGTAATTTCTTTTCAGCAACGGATGACGAACTTGTCTATCTGAGATATATGACTAACTTGCAGACTTTAAGTCTTGTTGTAAGCCGCGTCAGCGATTTGACTCCGCTTGCAGATTTAGTTAACCTGCAGCACTTGAGTTTGAGTGGTGGCAGTTTTGGCAATATCGGTGATTTGACACCCATTGCAGGTTTAACTAACTTGCAGACTTTGTATTTAACGAGTCTCCAAATTAGTGATTTGACCCCTCTTGCAGGTTTAACTAACTTGCAAATTTTGCGTTTAGATTTAAACCAAATTAGCGATTTAACCCCTCTTGCAGGTTTAACTAATTTGCAGCTTTTGCATTTGCATAGCAATCAAATTAGCGATTTGACTCCGCTTGCAGGCTTGACTAACTTGCAAGGTTTGAATTTGAATTCCAACCAAATTGATGATTTAACACCTCTTGCAGGTTTAACTAACCTGCACGATGAATGGGGAGTTGTAACCTCTCCTGCATCTCCTGCAGGTGGAGGTTTTGGTAACCTTACATCAGGTTTGAATTTGATCGGCAATCCAGTAACTGACAACCCAGCAGCCGACTGGTCGCCAGTTGATCATTTAGAGCGGGTTGGAGGTCGCCCTTACGATTGGGTACGCCAACAATGAGAAAACTCACCCCTCCGTAATTTTTTTGAACAGCCGCCCTCCACAAAGGGCGGCAATTTTTTTCTCCAAAAAATTTGACATTCTTTTCCTTACCCCAACCCTCCCCAATTTCCCCCATTTTGACATCTCCCAAAAAATATGCTAAACTATATCCATAAAAAAATTACAAAAAAAGCCAAAAATTTTGCAAAAAACCACCACCCAAAAATACCACCAACCCCAACGAAACAGCCATTTATGCAAAAAATACGCATAATTATACAAAATACTGTATGTCGATGTGGATAACTTCGCCCACTTGTACACAATCTATCCACAAATCGACCAGTTTTATCCACAATTTGACTCGACTTGTACACAAAACGCCCTCACTTATGCACAGCCTTAATAGAACTCATTTCTATTAGTGTGGATAACTCGCCGTTTTTCTGTGGATAACCTGTGGATAACTTTTGCCGTTTTGTGGATAACAAAAATCCCTGTGGATTGTGGGGATAACTCGCACAGTTATCCACAAGTTATCCCCACGAGTTTTTAGCCCCACCACTGGGCTTGTAGGGGTTATGCACCTTATCCACAGCCCCTACTACTACTACTATCAATTATATATAAATATATAAATTAATTTTGCAAAGGAGATTTACCATGAAAATTTTATGCACAAAAGATGCACTGCTGGACGGATTAAACTTAGTTGGGCGCACCGTCTCCGCCAGAACAACCATGCCCATTTTGGAATGTGTGCTGCTAACCGCCGAAGAGGACGGAATCCGCCTAACCGCAAGCAACGGCGAGATGAGCATTGAAACCGACAAAATTCCCGCAACCGTGGAAGAGCCAGGCAGAGTAGCCCTAGAGGCCAAGCTGCTAACCGAAATTACCCGCAAAATGTCGGGCGATGCACTAGCAATCGAAGTTACCGATTCCGCCAAAAACGAAACCGTCTGCAAAAGCGGCAAAGCCAAGTTCACAATTATGGGAATGCCCGCCGATGAGTTTCCGCAAATGCCCAATTTAAGCGAGTTTGAGGACAACGCCAACTACACAATCCCAACAAACGAAATGCGCGACATGATTAAGCAAACAATCTTCTCGGTCGCAACGGACGACACAAAGCCCATTCTCACGGGCGAATTATTGCAGCACCGTGAAAACTCGCTGAATATGGTCGCTGTGGACGGCTTTCGTATTGCGTTCCGCAAAATGGAACTCCCCGCCGACCAAGCCGAGAAATCCCAGCAAATTACGGCGGTCGTGCCAGCAAGGGCTCTTAATGAACTTAGCCGCATTTTGCCCGCTGGCGAAGAGGATAACGTCAACTTTTATTTTACCGATAAACGAATAATTTTTGTCCTGCCGCAATTTACGTTTGTGTCCAACCTCATCGTCGGCGAGTTTATCCGCTACGACCAAATTTTCAACGACGATTTTACCACGAACATCACGATTGACCGCCAGGAATTTCTGCGGGGGCTAGAGCGCGCAACGCTTGTGGCACGTGAGAACAAGAAAAGTCCCGTAAAATTGGAAATAACGGAGCAATCGGTCAATATCACGTGTAATACCGAAATGGGCAACTCTTATGACGAAATATCGGCAAATGTGGACGGAAACACGCTAAATATAGCGTTTAACCCACGGTATCTAATGGAGGCGCTGAAAGCCCTGCCAGACGAGCAAATTAAGGCACGGTTCACAACGGAACTTAGCCCCTGCATTTTGACGGGCATCGAGAACGATTCCGCCAAATATTTGATTTTGCCGTTGCGATTGTTCGTGTAAATGTGGGTTTCAAAGCTACAGCTGGAGAATTTCCGCAATTTTACTGCCTTGCAGGTGGATTTGCTGCCTGGCACAAACATAATCCACGGCGACAACGCCAACGGCAAAACCAACTTTATCGAGGCGATTTGCTTTTGCGCCACGGGGAAATCCATTCGTGCCAACCACGACCGTGAACTTATCAACTTTAATGCGGAGGAATCGCATTTGCAGGCGGTTGTTGACTTGCAGGATTTTGAAATTGGGAAAACTGGGAAAAAATTGGAAAGTACACAAAAACGCCGTATCGACGTACATTTGTTTCGGGACGGCAAAAAAAAGGGGTTCGCCATTGACCACATTCCGCTGAAAAAGCTGAGTGAGTTGTTCGGCTCGTTGCTGGTGGTGGTTTTCACGCCAGAGAACTTGCAAATTGTCAAGGGCGGCCCCGCCGAGCGCCGCGCGTTCATGGACTTGGAAATTTGCCAGTTGAGCGGCGTTTATTATCATGCGTTGCGGCAGTATTATCAAGCATTGCGGCAACGCAACAATCTGCTGAAGAGCATCGCCAAATCCAAGGATAAAAAATTGCGAGAAACGCTGGAAATATGGGACGCGCCGCTATGCGAAAATGGCACGGTCATTATGACGCACAGAGCGGCATTTTTGGAGCAGTTGGGCGAGTTAGCAATGGAACTTCACGGCACAATCACGGGCGGCAAAGAACGGCTAAATATGACGTATAAACCGCAAATTATCGGCGGCATAGACGAGTATCACGAGCGGCTAAAACGCAGCACCGAGCGGGACATAATTTTGGGCAGCACATCGGTGGGCATTCAAAAGGACGACATTTTGTTCAAAATAGACGAAACGGACGCACGAACGTACGCATCGCAGGGGCAGCAGCGGACGGCGGCGCTGGCAGTCAAACTGGCAGAAATCGCACTAATCAAGCAACGCACCCGCCACAAGCCAATTTTACTGCTAGACGACGTTATCTCGGAACTAGACGAGCGGCGGCAGAATTTTTTGTTTCGCAATATTGGCGGCTTGCAGACGGTTATCACTTGCACGGGCGTTGAGGAAGTTTTGCGGAAAGTTTCGGGGAATATTATTCGGGTGGTTGATGGGCGGTTTTATGGGACGACAAAATAGAGGGGGGGGTGTTGTTCCCCTCTACTTTGTCGTTTTGTTGGATAATGTTGCTTACGTGTTCTTCTGGTAAGTTGAGTTTGTGGGCGATTTGGGAGGGTGGTAGGTTCATTTCGTTGTGGTAAACGTAAATTTGTCCTTTAACAAAGCCTATAGCCCTCTCTTCCAACGCTCTTTCTTCTCTAATTGTCAACTCTCTGCACATGGGTTGTTTCTCTATCATTCGTTTCCTTGAATAATGTCGTATACCTCTTTTTCCGATAAGCCAAGCCTGTTAGCAATTTGCGAGATTGACATTTCCATTTCGTTATAATAAACTTTGATTATTCCCTTGGTTTCGCCCTTGGCTTCACCTCTGGCTTCACCTCTGGCTTCACCTATTGCTTCACCCTCGGCTCTACCTATAGCTATACCCTTAGCCCGTTCCTCCAACGCTCGCTCTTCTCTCATTGTCAACATATTCGTAACCTCCTTTTCCTTTTTATACTTCCTAAAATTCTGCTTATAGTACCTAATAATCCGCCTAACACGGGCAGATTTAGGCTCTACTTTCCGACCCAACAAAAACTTCGCCATTTCCTGTGCCGCACCTTTGTTCTGTTCGGCTACTCTCTTCAAATCGATAAATAGTATCTTAGATTTCACAGGATACGCATCGCCCGTAATATCGCTGTATAACGAGAATACATTCATGCTCAACTCGCCCAAAACCTCATCGTAATGCTCGGCTAAAAACCAAATTTGATTGGCATCTTTTGGTTCATCTTTGCTGTCTGCACCTT
>WRKK01000161.1 GCA_009782245.1 Defluviitaleaceae bacterium
GTTTCAGGACATCGCCTTTTTGCAGGTTTACAAAATCACTTACCATTATGTTAGTTTTTCCGACTACTGCTGAAACCGGCACTAAGGCCTTTTCTAATTCGTCTTCCACTCCAGTTCTGTACCTTGCGGCATCGTCAACGCTACGTTGGCTAAACCAGAAACTGGTTTTAAGTTTATCCATAATCGGCTCTAGCACCATGTGCGGCAGACAAAAGTTAAGATGCCCCTCGGTACTGCCAATTTTTACACGCATAAGCACTAGCGCGACCATTTCGTTGGGCGACATAATTTGTGCAAACTGCGAGTTAGTTTCAAGCCGTTCTATGCGCGGTTTAATTTTTATAACCGTTTCCCAAGCCTCGGGCAAGTGGGTTAGCATTTGCGCCATAATGCGTTCTAGCAAGATGGCCTCTATTTCGGAAAAATCGCGCATATTTTTTATACCAAAGCCAGGACCGCCTAAAATCCTGTCTATCATCGCATAACCCATATTATTGGACATTTCCATTAAAACGGTACCTTTTAAGGGCGGCCATTCTGTCATAGCTAATACAACTGGGTTCATTAGCGCTAGGTTAAAATCTTTATATAAAATTTGCTCCGAACTAGCTACTTCTAGTTCTACGGTTGTTCGCAAGTAGCCCGTTAAAAACGACGAAACTGTTCTTGAAAAGTTTTCAAATATATTGTTTAGCGTTCTTAGCTGTTCCTTGCTGAATTTAGACGGTAGTGCAAAGTTGTATAATCGCGCCTCTTTTGTTTCTACTACTGGTACCGCCGCCGCCGCATCTTCGGAATTATCTCCTGTCAGTTGCGCAAGTAAGGCATCAATTTCGGCTTGCGATAGGACATCCCCCAATATTACCACCCCTTAAAGTTTATTTAGACAACACAGTTTTACATCATAAGTATCCATTCATAAAAATCCACAGATACAATCATCGTTGTTCTAAATTCATTCTGAAATATTTCCAACAATTCGGCACTAATCGATTCCATGCCGCCAGGTGCTGCCAGTTCTTGGTACGTACGCGAGCGGATACGCTCTAATGCGACTGACCGTATAAATATTGTTTGCTGGTTTATCAGTTCGCTAATTGCTGCCGATTCCGATTCTTGCGTGTTGTCAAAGCCAATTACTACTCGGATACTGGCGGTGCTGGTTCTGCCAGTTGTTTCGTTTGCTACGTTGGTTATTATAGAATCGCCTATTAGCACTCTGTCTATTTCGTTTGCTGCTAATGCTCGTGGGGTTGTGTCAAATCCCGCTAAGTGTTGCTCTTGCTGAATGTTGCCTAGCGTACTTAAGGCAAAAAACGTTACGCCAATAACAGTTGCCAAAAGTGCCAACAGTAGCACAATTATTACTATCATCATCAGATTGCCTTTTTCCATAAATATCCCTCGTTTCTATACAATAGTTACAATAGTTCTAAACGTTGGTTCTAAACGTTGGTTATAAATATTGGTTCTAAAGCCTAAAATTTTATTGGCACTTATAAACCGTCAAATTCCGCCAAAGTTTAACTTGCAGCCTGTTGGTCTGCATTTTTACGCACTTTTACTAAATAAACCCCTCAATTTTTCTGCATTTGTATTTGTTCTGGCGGATTTTTTTGTGTGCTAATAATTACTGCGATTAATCACTACGATTACTACGATTGTGATAATTACTACTACTACAACGTTTAATTGCGGGTTTATTATTCCGCTGTACGGGATTTTTTTTGCCGTTTTGCGGATTATTTTTTGTTTCATTCATATTTTGGATTGCTAGTCTTGGATTGCTAGTCTTGGATTGCTAGTTTTGATTGCTAGTCTTGATTACTACTAGTCTTGATTGCTAGTCAAAGACCACCTGCAAATCCTGTTGCCTTGCGTAAACCAAAATTTCCACACGGCGGTTGTTGGCTCTGCCCTCGGGTGTGTCGTTGGTGTCGATTGGCGTAAATTCGCCCCTGCCGTCAATGGTTAGCAGTCCGTTAGCGGGGTTAAAATTATGGTAATCCATAAGCCGCCGCATAACTGCAATAGCCCGTGCCGCCGATAAGTAAAAGTTGTCTGGAAACTGGAACGTATTTATCGGCACATTATCCGTATGCCCTTGAATAGCTATGCGATGCCCCTGTGCATGATGTTGTGCCAAAGCCGATGCTACGTAGTCAATGAGTTCAAGGGCTTGCGGTAGTAGCGTTGCTTGCCCTGTGTTGAACAGCACGGCATCGGGGAACGTTATCGCCATGTACTCGCCTAGTGCGTCCACGCGGATACCGATTTCTTCGGCTAAATCGTAGGGTGCCATGTAAGTTTGAAAAGCGTCCGCCATTGCTTGCATTTGTTCCTGACGGTCGACTACGGTATCGAGCACGGCGGCGGCTTGTGCGGCGGCGGCTTGTGCGGCAGTGTCCATTACTGCGGCTGCCAGTTGTGCTTGTACAGTCTCTGCTGCCTCGGTAACATCGTCATCGATAACTTGCGTTGGCGGCGTTGGCGGTGCAACATAGGGCATAAACCCCGAGCCTTGGTTGAATATTGTACCCAACGCACCCGAAAGGAAGATATTTCGCCCAGCCATTGCCTCGGCAAACTCCCTAAAGCGGTCTTCGTCCACCTGCGACATAGCGAAAAGTAGCACGAAAAAGCACATCAGCAAGCAGGACATATCCGAGAAAGTAGCCATCCAAGCCGGCGAGCCAGCGTCAACCTTTTTGGGTTTCTTTTGTTTTGCCATAATTTTCCTCCTTATAAGCGGATTATTCCGCCGCTCCGCCAGCCGCGCCTTCGCCTACACGGTCGCGCATCATTGGTGCTAAGAACGACTTAAGTTTTTCTTCTATAATACGTGGGTTTTCGCCCGCTTGTATAGACAACATTCCCTCAATGAGGACGGTTTTTAACAGCACTTCCTCTTTACTAACTAATCCCAACTTGCCAGAGAATGGGTCGCCATAGAAGTTAGCAACAACGCAACCATAGAAAGTTGTCAGCAAAGCCATACCCATAGCAGGGCCGATAGCCGCCATATCGTCTAGGTTTTGTAGCATAATGATAAGTCCGATAAGTGTGCCCATCATACCCCAGGCGGGTGCGAATTTCGCAATTTTAGCGAAAACGTCAGCAACGTCATTGTGGCGTTCTTCAATGTAGGCAAGTTCAGTTTCCATGATACCCTTAACCAATTCGGGATCGGTACCGTCAACGATGAGCATGATTCCCTTTTTTAGGAACTCATCGTCCATGTTAGAAACGGTATCTTCTAGGGCAAGCACGCCCTCTTTACGAGCGGTATTTGCAAGCCCAACAATAGTGCCGATAGCTTCGGCGGGGTCGCTTTTGGGTGGCTTAAGAACGATTTTGTGGGCTTTCATGGCGGCGGTAAAATGCTCAAACGGAGCACCAATTAGCGAAGATGCAAACGCACCACCGATAACCATAACGATAGATGGCGGGTCAATCATAGCACCAAACATAACCATATCAAATTCAATAGCCAACAGGATAGAGAAGATTAGCGAGAATGCACCCAAGGCTAAACCAATAAGAGTTCCCTTATCCAAAAATATCATACCTCCTAAAAATAGGCAGCGTAACAGTTGCCTTTATATTATTTTGTAGCATTTATTTGCCGTTTATAGGCAACAATTTTTTCGAGGATAGAATCCACCGAGTCAGTAATAATCAGCTTGCGACCAGTAGTCATGGTGATGGTGGTATCGGGGTTGGCTTCGATAAGTTCGATAAGGTCGCAATTAACCACAGTTTCTTGCTGGTTAAGTTTAGTAACAGGTATCATTAAATCACCGTCCTTGTAGCGGGAAAGTCCCAAATAGGGGATTAAACAGGGTTTTTGCGGAAATTTATATAAATCCTATTCAACCACCTTTGCTATTATATCATAAGTTGCAAAAAAAAACTATAGGGGGAAAAAATTTTTTTGGTGGGTGGTAAAGTTTATAATTCTGTTTCGTAGGCAGATTTATCGAAGGCGGTGCAAAATTTGCCGTTATCGGTGGGTTTTATTATCATGTGTTGCTGTTTGTAGGCATTTTCGGAATCGCCGATATAAACCCAGCAATTTTTTTCGGCGTTAAATTGCCAATCGCGCTGCCAGCGTTCGCGGCGGCTTTCTTTTATCATTTTTACGATGTATTCCATTTCTTCTTCTTCGGTCATTCCTGCGATTGCTTGTTCAAATTCTTCTGCTTCGGTTAAAGTTTTTTGGTTTGTTTGGGATATTTGTGTTAAATCTTCCGCCGCTAGATTTTGTGGGCGTGTAATTGTTTGGCTCATTAAAATCACTCCTTTATGCGTTTGCTAGGTTTAATTGGGATTTTAGCAAAGTTTCGGAGATTTTTTCAGCTTGTTGGGCGGATTTTTTTGTAATCAAATATCCGCCGTCTTCTTCGGGAACAATGATAGTTTCGTTGTTAATCATGGGATAATATGCCAAATAATCGAAGTTTTCGCCCATGTATACCCAATAATTTTCGGTGGGGTTATATTGCCAGTTTTCTTCCCACCATTCTTTGCGGCTTGCGTTTAGAATGGCGTTTACTGCATCCATGTGTTCGTCGTCGTCTTCAGAATCTAGTTTTGCCCATGTGGCGACTTCGTCATAATCTTCCTTTATGCCTGTTTTTAGTTCCTCCATAACTTGGTCAAGGAATTTTTTTGTTAGTTCTCTCATTGTAGTTGCTCCTTTACGTATGTTTGCAGGAAATCTGCAATGGTCATTATTTTTATTTTTTTGAGGGTTACGGTTTCAAAATCTTTGTCGCCAGTGATTAAGATGTCCACTTTTTTTAGCGTAGCGGCTTGCAAAATGGGAATGTCATCGGCATCACGTATGTTAAATTTGGTTAGTTTGGTATTTTTTGGTATTTCTATTGGCGTGTAGTTTAGGTTTGCCAAAAAGCCATTTATTTCGGGCGTTTTTTCGGGATATTTTTCTTCTATAGATTCACGTAATTCGCCTATTGCATAAATTGGCAGAAACAGCTGAAATTTTGGGTGGTCGCTGATGTATTTTACTAGCGGTCGAGCGACTTTTCCGCCGTATAATGCTGAGAAGATTATGTTTGTGTCTAGCATTATTTTCACTGTGCAACCACCTCATAATTAAGCAAGTAATCCACGTTTGGGCTGTCTTCAAAATATAGTTCCGCTGATTCAAGCATATTTTTTTGGATTTCGTGGATTGTAT
>WRKK01000162.1 GCA_009782245.1 Defluviitaleaceae bacterium
TCTGCACAAACGCCTGCTGACTGATGCCACGCTCTGTGCCGACCACTTTTATCAGCAGTTTGCGGCTGTCCTCCACTCGCAGCGACATTTCGCCGCTTGCACCGATTTGTATCGGAAATCCGTATTGCGGCTCGACGTATTCCAGTTTGCTGTCTGTGCCCCATTTTATGGCGAGTTGCTCGGTTTTGTTGATAAAATAAATCTCGCAATGGAACGGCGTTTGTCCGCATCGTAAAAATTTTTGGCTCTAGTCAACAAATTTTCAACACTCGCAATATTGCCAATCTCAACGTTGCCCTCAACTTTAACCTTTTGTGTTTTTTGAAACTTAGCCCTCCTCCATTCAAGCGGATATTCCGTGCCGCAATGTTCGCACAAAAACCAGTCTTCCTTTGTGGAAGATACTAGTTTGCCGCCGCATACGTCGCATTTTAATCCTTGCATATTTTTTACCTCCGTTATTATTTTGTTATTTGGGGGTTTTTTACAGCAAAAAACACAAGTTGATTTTTGGGAATAATCAGCTTGTGTTTTTGTTTGTTTTTTGGGTTGATAAAATAGCAATAGCTAGGCTATTGCTTGCTTCTAATTTTTTGGTGTATCACAAAATCGCATAAAAGTCAATCATTTTTTGGAAAATTTTGTTATGCTATTATGGTAGCATAACTTTTGGTAAATGTCAATAGCATAAAAAAATTTTTTATCCCTAAAAATTCAACATTTTATTTTGTATTTTCGCAATATATTGCGAAGGCTTTTTGTCCACTGTCATTCCCCGAAGCGTTTTTCGTTTACGAGGATAACTTAAATAACAAATTCGTTTAGTTCGAGTTATAGCTACAAACATATTTTGTCGCTCTTCAAGCAGTTGAAATTCGGTTTTTGCCTTATAATCTGGGAAAATCCCCTCGTTTAGCCCAATTATAAATACAACGTCAAATTCCAAGCCTTTTGCTGTATGCACAGTTGACAAAGTAATTAGTTGCTCATTACTAGATTTTGTGCCGCCTGTTGAAATTTCTTTCAGCAAAGATGCAAGGTTTTTTTGATCTATGGGTATATTTTTTTTGTAGGAATCCCAGTGCTTTTGCCAGTTTTGGAAATCGTTATTTAGCAAAATTAACATTTCATCCACATTATTTTGCTTGGCTTGTTCACAATATTCTTCCAAAATTTCTAATGGCTTTGCAAAATCAAATGGTTGATTTTTATCTTCTCTATCTTTTATAGCATCCCAAGCACGGTTTAATGTTTCAACTTCGTTTTTATCCATTGCTGATTGAAAAAACTCGCCATTTCGCCAATCTTCAAAAGGTTCTTCAGTCGTATTTTCTAATTGCAACAAATTTTGCATTTCCCCAAAATGCAGTATATTTTTGGGGTTGATTAGTAGTTTTAACCCTAAATCAAACACTTTGAAAAAGAGGGATTCACTAACAGTATTTTGTTGGGTAGATATGCGAAAATCATAGTATTTACCACGTTCTTTGCCTTGCTTTTTGAAGACACCTTCCAAAGCATTGAATACGTATTTATTTCTTGCTATTATGGCAATTTGGCTTGGCTTGTGGGTTTTTAGCAATTCGTTAATTTTGTCATAAACCCATTCTGCTTCTTTTTCCTCCGTTGGAAAATCCATTATAAAAACTTCGCCATCAGTAGAAGACTTTATTTCTGCATTAAATGTTGGCTCGATTGCCGCTGCCGCCTGTAATATTTGCCTTGCTGAACGATAGTTTTCGTTTAGAGAATACTCTGCAACTTCGTGAAAATCCGCAATAAAATTATCGGTCATATATTTGGGATTGGAGCCGTTAAACGTATATATAGCTTGTTTTGGATCGCCCACCATAAAAATATGCGTGTTTTCGTTCGCAAGTGCCTTTATAACGTGATATTGTGCTTTGTTCAAATCCTGTGCCTCATCCACGCAGATGTATTTGTAAATACGCTGATAAATGTCCGCAATGACTGGCTTTTCGGTTAAAATTTTATAGGCGTAAATAAGAACATCGTCAAAATCGATTGAATTTTGCGAAAGCAATAAATCATTATAATCGTGATATAACTGCGAAAAAAGCGGCGGATTGGTGTTTTCTGGTGGTAATGCAAAATTTCGCTTAAATTCACTAATTTTACTAAAAGTTTCATAAACTTTTTTGTCGTCAAGTTTATCTTCATTCATGTGAAAAGCCCAACATGACGGTATTTTTGATAAAGCCTTTTTGCAAATTTCTAAACGGTCGTCAAAAGATTCAAAAATATGCAACTCACTTGGCAAGCTGATTGAGTGGGCTCTTTGCAGGACTAATTTCATGCAAAAGCTGTGAATTGTACCAACTCGCACTAAATCATTAAGTTCGTGTTGCGGATATTTTTGTAACAGACGGTCGTTTATTTCATTTGCGGCTTTGTTGTTGAAAGTTATGGCAAGCACTTTTTCTCCTCGCTTGCGATTGTTTATTAAATGGCAAATTCTTTCAGCAAGAATCGTGGTTTTTCCGCTACCAGCACTTGCTGTTACGCAAATGTGTTGGTTGGTTGCATTGATTATTTTTTGTTGCTCGGCTGACAGATTCATACGATACCTCCTAAAAAGATGCTAATTTGGTCAAATAGTTCTTTTATCTTTGGCGGGATTCTTTTGCTTTCGTCAGGATTTTCGCAAATTTTTTCGGCGATAATTTTTGCGTACTTGGTTTTATTCCCACCTTTACCCAGAAAAACTGCAAGAGCCTGTTTTTTGCCTTCATTACAACAAAATCTCTCTTCGCTTTCTAGCCAAAAGTTATTCAAACAAACTTTGCATTCCTTTTTTTTTAGCATTTTTTTGGCGACAATATTTCTTTGAATCATTTTCAAAGTTTGACAATTTATGTCCTGTTTCACGACCGTCAAATTCATCAAGATATTTTATTATGTCATCGGCGTAGCCACTATTAACAAGATATTGTTCATAATTGTAGTTATTATCTAAAACAACGATATTTTTGTAATCGGAAAATTCTTTTTTGTCATCCAACTCTTTAATAAGATTTCTTAGCTCTTCTAGGATTTGAGGTTCGCCATCGCTAAAAATAAGCCAATCCACTTCTATAATTTTCAAAAGTTTCAAGAAAGGTAAATAATTGGTGCCCCCAACTCCTATTATGTCAACTCCCAACTCGTAATGTTCATATTTAATCCTTTTATTATTAAAATATTCTTTGAAAAATATAGGCAATGCAATTTTTTCGGTATCGCCCTCCGCAAGCACAACTGCTTTTGCAAAAAGAATGGCACCGTGTGTATCAATGACTATTCTTTTTATTTTGTCCAGTTCTTCTTTTGGCAAATTAAGCTGTGCCGTGGGACGGAAGTAAGTTTCGGCATCTTGCATTGTAGTGTAAATCAAATCCTGTATATCTGAAGTTTCAAGTACATATGGCGAATGCGTTGTAATAACGCCTTGCACCTGCATATCTTGAAAATCTTTTATCAATTTCTTTTGTGCTTGCGGATGTATATGCACTTCTGGTTCTTCAAAGGCTACCATAAAAAATAGTGGCGTTTCTTTGGATTGTCCAATTTTTTCGCCAATAACCGTTTTTGTGGTTGCAAAAATAGCACGACTACGAGTTCCTGCACCCATGTTTGACATTGAAATTGCGGAGGAATTACTTTGCGTTACAAAAATGTCCAATCCTTTGTAAATTTCTTCAATATTGCGTGTTATTGGGTATATTTCTATTTGACTGCCCGCTACATTAGTTGCTCCACCAAGGTTTTCGGTTGCTTTTTTTAGGAAAGAACTTTCTTGAACTATTTGTTTGCTCAAATCAAGCAGGGAATTTTCAATTTTTTGCTTAGGTTCATCAGCAATTTCCATTTTTGCCAGTTGCCTGTTCCATGCGGACGATTTGTTGCGTATATCTTCCGCAATATCACGGTGAGCATCTATGTAGATAAAATTGAATGCGGATAATATTGTTCCTGAAACACTTTCGTTGACTGTAATTTTTTCATCGTTCCATAAAGTGATATGTATATGTTTTTTAGTGTATTCCTGTTTATCTTGATTGTAAATAAACTGTGTCCTAAACGCAAAAAACTGCTTATCGTTTTCATCTGTTTGTACGGAATCAGTCAGAAGATCTGCCCAAGAACCATCAAATTTATCTTTTATTTGGTATTCTTTTTGATTTCTTGATTTATTTTTAATTTTTTTATCTTTCTCTTTTTCATCTTTTCCAATAGGAACAAATTTTAAGTCAATTATAACCTTTGTATCTTGGCTATATTCCGTATCTTTGGAGCAGAACACATCTGATGCGGTAATACCTCTATTTGTTAGTGCCAAAGAAAGAGCAAGCAAAAGGTTGCTTTTTCCGCTGTCGTTCATGCCGAATATTGTTGACAAGGGTTTAAGCAAAAGGGTTGTCTCCTTTATGGAGCGAAAATTTTGTATGTGTACTTTTTGGAGCATTATATCCATGGGGAGTTAGTCCTTTCGGTAAAGAATTTTTATTTAATACAATGAGTATATATCAAATAAAATGAGTTGTCAAATGGTTTATGAAAAGATTTTTCATTGAGAGTGTTGAGGTACAATAGACAGGTAGCAAAAAACAAGAAGTCCTAAATTCCAAATGATATAATAAAAGTGGCAAATATTACTGGAAAAAAAGAAACCTTTAAGATTAGTGCAAACTGGCAACGGAACAGAGTTTACCTGCCCGTCTGGCAGGCGGGCAAACACGCTGTTAGTAAAAAAATCCATACACAAAACGCTGTTTGAGCAAGCGTTATTGGGCATGGGGATATAGTATCAGCGAATAAGAATAGCCTAGCCACGCTCTGTCCATCCTTGTCTGCTGACAGGTAGGTGGACGAGTAGGCAGAAAACAAAAGTAGCTTACAATAAATTTTCTAATAGCAAGCACATTATCAAGACTTGCCTAAATATGCAAAACCCTAATGAAGTTTTGGAAAAATTTTGGGCTATTATGTTTTAGCTTTCGCCATTTTTTATATCACTAAATTTTTTTTGTAACCTATGTTTGACACTTATACAAAATTTCCAAAAAATTTTTCCAAACCCCTTGACAAACCCAAATCAATGATGTATCATTAAATAAGAACAGGCCGAACAGGCCGAACAGGCCGAACAGGCCGAACAGGCCGAACAGGCCGAACAGGCCGAACAGGCCGAACAGGCCGAACAG
>WRKK01000163.1 GCA_009782245.1 Defluviitaleaceae bacterium
TTAGCATACTTTCGGTAAAATCGGCGGGTGCGATTGTGCCGTTGTACCACGGTAGGCTGTTAAAGTGGCTTTGCAGGTCTTCTGCAACGAAAAGCCTACCGTGCCGTGCGAAAATTTCGTTGCGGGCTATGCGGAGATTTTCCGTTGAGGTAGCCATTAGCGAGGATTCGTCAATTAGCTGGCTGTCGCTGCTTGCGAAAATCAACCCTGTATCGGGGGCGGTTGCGGCGGCTGGCGGTGCGGCTGGCACGGATTGTACATTTTGCACATTTTGTGCATTTTGCACAATTTCGTTAAACCTTGCTTGTGCGATTGGCGTTGCGTTTGCCCTAATCTGCTCCTCTAGGCTTTCCATGCGGAGTGAGGTTAGCCCCGATAGTGAAACTCCTGGGCCCAACTCGGTAACGCTGTCGAACAAATGTTCGTCTTGAAAATCCCATTCTACAATCTGCTCCCGCAATATTCCCGCTGGCGTTATCGTTATGTAGGAAATGCTATTATTAAAGCTACTGGGAAATCCCTCTTCGTACAGCAATAATTGCCCTGCGGTGTTGCGAAAAAATTGTAGCGGGGTTTCCGATGCGGTGTCTGTTATCGTGTCAATTTGCAGATATTCACCGTTTATGTATTGAAATATCTCGGTGGAAAAGCCCGCCCAACTGCCCTCGTGAAAGCCGTTTTCAAAATGTATTGCAATTAGCGGTATTCCGCTGTTGTCAACCTCTAGCAAGGAAAACGCCCCTGCGTTGCTAAGCCCGTTAAATGAGGGATTGTTGGCTAAATTCGCTATTAAATTGGGTTGAGAAAAATGTCCGAAAATTATATTTTCCCATGCAGAAAAATCGTTTCTGTCAATTTCAAGCAGATTGCTCATGTAGCCCATTTTTTCGTCCCAATCCAAAAATAGCGTTGTAAATCCGCTTAAAAATTCGGTTGCGGCTTGTATTGCTTGCTCTGGGTTGGCTGTTGCGGCGGGTTCTTCATTATTTTCGTTATTTTCAACGGTTTCTTCGGTGGTTTCTTCGGTGGATATTTCGGTGGGGTGTGCGGCGGTTTGTGCGGGAGTTTCGGGTATTATTGTTTGGGCGATTGTTTCGGCGGTTGCACCGTTGTTTTGGCTGTTGAAAAATGCTAAAAAACTGATAGTTCCGCCAGTTAGCAATAAAGTCGTTATTACAACGGATATTATTATAACTTTTGTGTTGCTCGTTTTTGGTGCGGTTGCGAGGGTGGTTTTTGTGCCGCATTTGTTGCAAAAGGCGGCGGTTGAGGCTAATTGTGCGTTGCAGTTTCTACAAATCATGCTAAATTCCTCCTTATAATTTTGCTGTGTAGCCCGTGCAAAAAAATGTTGGGCTTTTTGGGTTTGTTGCTTGTTGTGGTGGGTGGTTTTGGGGTTGGGGCGTTTTTTTGTGTGGTTCAGTTAGGATAATGGGTATTAAAAAATGACTATCCAAATGTCTCATAATTTGCCCTAACTGCCGCCCAGACCATTGGTTGTTTTTTTTATGTTGCCTGTCCTGCCAGACGGCCCCGCCTGCCGGACGGGCAGGCAGACGGGCGAAAGGCGGGCGTTTCTGCCGCACGGCGTTCGGCTTGCATTTTTGCTATTAAATCTAGTGTGCCTTGTAGGTTTTGTTGGAGTTCTTCTTCGGTGTAGTGTGCTGATTTTACTCGTTCGGATTCGGGCGGTAGGCGGTTGTGTTTGCTTTTTAGGGCAAAAATGCGATGATGATATTCATTAGTATCCGCTGATTCTTGCACACATCTTTGGCAACGACAATTAGAGCCGCTTTTTATACAAAAAGGCATTTTGTCGGTTATTTCGTACTTTTCTGCTCGCCAATGATTTAACGCTATCATTTCTTCCTCAAAAGTTTTCATAAAATTCAAATCCTTCCAATCGTTTACCTAGAATTTTTAGGGTTTCATATTGCCTATAAAATGTTTTGCGGTTTCTCGAAGTTAGAGCTCCAAGGCTATCGTTCCACGCTTCAAGCCACGAATCTACCAGTTCCTCGCTATCGTATTGTCTTGTAAATTCCATTGAGTTTCGGCGGTCGTATGAGACTAAATACTGTCTGCCAACTTGAAATTCGTTGGCAAAATGAAAATCAAAACTGCTAAATGAGTCTCCTCGCACGTCTTCAGGCAACATCGGGTGATTATGGATAATTATAGCCCCTTTTAAGATTTCCCTTTCTAAAATCGTTGGATCTATCGCTCCAATATTCCCATGCAACTCATAAAAATCTCCGTTTTGTGTTAAAACAAAGGCAAATTCAGTATCTTGAACCGCATACCTAGCGGCAAAATCGTCTAAAAACAGCTGTACATCAGCGGGATTATTTATATCAACAGCATCGGGGACATGGGCAAAAATTATTGTGTTGCCATCGCCAGCCCCTGCTCCACCCGCCTTACTTAAACCAAAATTTCTATTCATACTATCCATTATACCAGAATTTCCAACCATGTCAATATGATCCGCCCGTCCCTACTGGATAGCCATTTTTTATAATTGCGAGCGACTGTGAACATTATAAATCACGCAGAAAGTTCTGTAAAGTAACACTTTTGTGCACATTTCAAAAATATGCTATAATAAATCAGTCAAATAAATCAGTCAGGGTTACGAAAATATTTTCGGCGGGAAAATCCCATTAAAAAAATTTGCCTGTCTGCCGAACAGGCAAGCAAAATTCAGCCTTGCGGGTCCAGGGTTTCGCCCCACGGTTTTGAGGTGTTAATATGAAAATAACAATAGGCGTTTTTGCCCATGTTGATGCGGGAAAAACGACATTTTGCGAGGGACTGTTGTATCAGACTAATCGGATAAAATTTTTGGGCAGGGTTGACCACGGTAGTTCTGTGATGGATCACAACGAAGTTGAACGCCGCCGCGGAATTACCATTTTTAGCGATATTGCCTCTTTTTCGTATGCGGATAACGATTATTGGCTGGTTGACACGCCTGGGCATATCGATTTCTCCGCCGAAATGGAACGCACTATCGCCGTTTTAGATGCCGCAATTTTAATAATAAGTGCTCCAAACGGCGTACAGAGCCATTCTGTAACTATTCACAAACTTCTGCAAGCACAAAAAATTCCTGTTTATATTTTTATCAACAAAATTGACCAATTATCCGACGTTGATATTGATTTTTGTATGGAAGATATTAACAAAAACTTGGGGATTAATTCTCGTGTTATTGGCAATATTGCCGAAATTTATGAGCCAACTTTTGTCGAATGGCTCTGCGAATACGACAACAACCTTTTGGAGCATTTTTTGGACGAAACGCACAACGAAAAAATTATCCTAGCCGCCGCCAAAAACCAGATAAAATCGGGCAATATCTCGCTGGCGGTTGCGGGAAGTGCCTTGCACCAGCAAGGAATTTTAGAAACAATCGCAATTATCGGCGAAACCCTTACGGAAACGCCCCAAAACAACGATTTTTCGGCGGCTGTTTTTAAGGTAATTCACGATAAAAAAGGGGCAAAAGTAACGTTTATCAAGTGTCTAAGCGGAAAAATTGCCATAAAAGACGAAATTTTTTACAACGATATACACGAAAAAATTAACGAAATACGCAGCTACCAAGGGAAATCTTACACAAAAACAAGTTTTGCGGCGGCTGGCGATATTGTCGGTGTGTTGGGCTTGTCAACCGCAATTCCTGGAATGTTGCTGGGCGATGGTGCAAAAATGATTATGCCAACCCTGCAACCCGCCCTAAAAGCGGCTGTTGTGCATAATCTGCCACACGATGCCGTAATGGATTGCTTGCGAAAAATCGAACAGCAAGATCCCATGCTAAAAGTGGATTATGTGAACCACGAAATAAACGTGTGCATAATGGGGAAAATTCAGCTGGAAGTGCTGAAAGAGCTTGCGTTAGAGGATTTTGGCATTGCATTAGATTTCAGCGATTGTAGCATAATGTACAAAGAGACCGTCGCCGAGCCGATTATGGGCTATGGGCATTTTGAGCCGTTGCGGCACTACGCCGAAGTGCATTTGCGAATCGAGCCGAATCCAAAGGGCGGCTGCACTTTTGCAAGCGAAGTTCACGTTGACAATTTTCCCAAACAGTACCAAAACCTAGTGGAGCACCACGTTTTGGAAAGAGACCACAAGGGCGTTTTGACGGGCAGTTCGCTAACGGACGTAAAAATTGTGTTGACAAAAGGGGCAATCCACCTAAAGCACACGCACGGCGGCGACCTCAAAGAGGCGACATATAGGGCGGTTCGGCAGGGTTTGGAGAAAGCCGAAAACATCATATTAGAGCCGTACTACTCGTTTATAATATACGTTGACACGCCAACCTTGGGCAGAGTTTTATCGGATATTACCGCAATGCACGGCACTTTTGAGCCGCCCGAAACGTTGGGCGACCGCGCCTGCATAAAAGGCAGCGGCCCAGTTGCAACATTTTTGAACTATTCCGCCGAGTTGCTATCGTTCACAAAAGGCACGGGGGCAATTTCGCTGTGGTTTTTGGATTATTTTCCGTGCCACAACCCACAAGAGGTAATCGCAAAAATCGGCTACCAAAAAGAAAGAGACATGGAGAATACGTCCAGTTCGGTGTTTTTGGCGAAAGGGGCGGGGTTTGAGGTTCAGTGGGATAGGGCGGAGGAGTTTATGCAGTTGATGTGAGGGTTTGGGTTGACAAAGGTTGGGTGTCCCATATGCGTATATTTAAGCTAAATCGAAACGGGCAAACGAGCGACCGACCCGCCTGCCGACGGGCAGGGGACGATACTGTCATTAACTTAAACGATTTATTAGGGGGGACGGGCGACCGAGGACAGTCGCCCCCACCTGCGTACACTTTTATCGATATAATGTGAACCAGATGGAACGAGTGTCCGTTTGCCCCCAAGCAACGGGGGGCACCTCATAAGCACCAACTTAAGTAAATTTCTCCCTACAAGCAGAACATTTTAGCAGATAAAACAAAGCATATTCACAATCGTAAGGAAGAATAGCTAAGGCTACGCTAATAAGTGTAGCCTTTAGACGTTGAAACATAAACATACTGGTTGACCAAATGCTGTATCTAGCCATATCCACTTCTTTTTGCGATAAAAACATTTCTGCTGCCAAAGCGTTCCGTTCAATAAGCACCCAAAGAATCAATATCATCAATATGGCTACTTTCGAGTGTTCAAGCGAAGCAGGACGCAATTTCGTGATATGTGCCGCTTGTTTAATCCGCTCCCGCCTGCCGGCGGGCAGGTAAACAAAAGTTCGATTTGC
>WRKK01000164.1 GCA_009782245.1 Defluviitaleaceae bacterium
GACGCATATTGTAGGGGCGACCGTCCTCGGTCGCCCGTTTGTGATTTGTTTGCGGTTTGTTTGCCTTTCGCAATAGCCCCACGGTTTTAATCTTTTAATCTTTAGTCAATTCTGCGATAACTTCTACAATAAAAGTGTTTTCGTGTTGCAAAACCCTAGCCGCTAGTGTTTCGGGGGTGTCGTGGGGTAGGGTGGGTATTTTTTTTTGTGCTATAATAACGCCCTTGTCGTATTCGGCATCGATTTTGTGGATAGTAATGCCAGTTTCGGGCTCGTTGGCGGCTAGTACAGCGGTGTGTACGTGTATTCCGTACATACCTTTGCCGCCGTATTTTGGCAATAGCGCGGGGTGAATATTGTAAACATCGTATTGTGCCAAAATAGCTGGTGTTATTTTTTTTAGGTAGCCCGCCAAAAATATTATGTCGGGCTGATATTTCGCTAAAGTAGCCAAAATTTCTGGCTCGGTGGTTAGATGATAATTGGGTATTTTTGCCGCCGCTGCTCGCTGTAGTGCAAAGGCGTTTTTATTGTTGCTAATTACCAAACAAACGGCGGCGTTTAACTTGCCCGCTTGACAAGCATCGATGATAGCCTGCAAATTAGAGCCGCCGCCAGATACGAAAACCGCAATGTTATACAAAATAGCACCCTTTCCCTTTAACTACTCGTCCTATTATTGGATAGTTTGTACTGTTAAAATTATCCGAGTTGCCGCTGCAAAGTTGCTTTTTAACATCTTCGGCGGAAACTACCGCAACCATTCCTATTCCCATGTTAAAAATATTGTACATCTCCATTTTGGAGATTCGCCCCTTTTCTTGCAAAAAGTTGAAAATTGGCAGTGTTTCCCAACTTCCCTCGGTTATTTCCACGCCTAGCCCCGCTGGCAAAATTCGTGGAATGTTTTCTATAAAACCGCCGCCCGTAATATGCGCCATGCCTTTTATCGGAAGTTTTTTTAATAATTCTTTAATAGTCTCAAAATAAATTTTTGTTGGTGTAAGCAAAATTTCGCCCAGCGTTTTTTTTGTGGATATTTCTGGGTAAATTTGCGATAACTTTAACGCATTTTGTTCAATAATTTTTCGCATTAACGAAAACCCGTTGCTATGCACACCCGTTGCTGGCAAACCAATAACAAGATCGTCCGCTAAAATATTTTCGCCAGTAATAATTTTGGATTTTTCCACAACGCCGACCGCACAGCCGACTAAATCATAATCTTCGTTGGCGTACAGGCTGGCAATTTCGGCAGTTTCGCCGCCTACTAATGCACAGTTGGCTTGTATACAGCCGTCTGTTACGCCTTTTACTATTGTTTCAATGGTGGCGGGTGCAACTTTGCCGCAACCGATATAATCCAGAAAAAACAGCGGCTCCGCACCCTGCACAAGAATATCGTTTACGCACATTGCAACTACATCTATCCCGATTGTGCCGTGCTGGTTCAGCTCTATTGCCAACTTAACCTTAGAACCCACGCTGTCCGTACCCGAAACCAGCACAGGCTCTTTTACAGCCAAAGCACTTAAATCAAAAAACCCGCCAAAAGAGCCGATATTGCCCATAACGCCCAACCGCTTAGTTTTTTCTATGTGTTTTTTTATGCGAGCCACAACTTCGTAGCCCGCATTAATGTCTACCCCTGCATCTTTGTATGTATCCGACATAATAATTTTTATAACCCCTTTTACAAGCTGTTCATAGTTTAGCTGTGTATTAATTGTGTTTTTGCATCGTTAGTTCCGACCACTTTTCAAATAATTCTTCTACTGTCATGCCCAAATAATCGGCTAAACAATCCAAGCAATAAACCTTTGATGCAGTTTTGTGTAGCAGTTTTTCGCTGATTAACAACGATACCTTTTCCGTTTCGGCATCGCAAAGGTAGCATTTTGTGTGTTCTTTCATAATGGTGCACCGTCTCCTTTACTTGTTTGTGTAGAAAGTTAAAATGTCCAAGACAAGCAACTTTTGGAATATTTTTGGCTACTTTTTGTTGCTTTCGATTACTTTTGATAACCTTAAAATAATTGTAACGCAAAAATTAACCCTTGTCAAGTGTTAAAAAAATAATTTGTATTGCTAAACATTCTGCAAGGGGGACGGGCGTAATGGTTGGGGGCAAGCACCGAAATTATTTATTACAAATCCAAATGCTGATTGGCATTATTAACCTGCTGCAATGCGGAAAATTCACGGTTTCGTTTTTCCAAAGCGGCTAATTTTCTGTTGTCAAAAAATAGCAAAGTTCTTTGTATTAAAAACCACGCTGAAGATATTGCAAATATTATTAATAGTATTGAGTTTAGGTAATTTAGCATAGTAGCACCCCTTTCCCTGTTATATCGGTTTTATTTATAACAGTCAATGAACGTTGTGTAGGGGCGACCGTCCCCGTTCGCCCGTTGTGAAACCCCCAACGCCAACGCCACCCGTTGGTTGGGGGCAAACGGGCGTAATGGTTGGGGATAAACGGGCGACCGACCGCCCCTACAAAACCCCCAACCCCCAAAAAAGGGCAGATACCAAAGTACCCGCCCTTTTGTTTATTTTACTATCTTACTTTATTTTACAGAATATCGCAACAAGCCGCTTATCTATAAGGCTCTTCGGCTGTAAGTTGGATTAGGTGCAATGCCCAGTTGCCCATTTCGCCAACACCACGGCGAACAAAACTGTAGTTTTGCACACGGTTATTTACCGCTGTTAAGCCAACTGCCCATGTTGTTGGGAATGTTGGAATATAATTAAACATTGCCCATTGATAATCGCTAAAAACTTGGTCGCGGAAAGCTGGGTCCCACATTTCGGTAGAGTTAAACCTGTTAAAAATATCGTCAAATGTATCGTTGGTAAACCTTGCACGGTTAAAGGCTGAATCTGGGCCAAAAATGCCGCTTGGGTTTGGATTCCAACCAGTCGACCAACCGCCGCTCATTATATCAAATTCGTATGGACCGTCGTCAGCAAGCCAATCGCTAGTAACTTGGAAATCGTGGGTTGTGCCTTGGAACAGCACCAAGTTAAGCCCTATATCTTGTATAGATTGTATTACATACAACAAGTTTGCTTCGGCGGCTGGGCTTTGTGGGTTATTCCACAGTAATGTTATTTCTAATTGTTCGCCATTAGGGAACTCTCTCCAACCATCGCCGTCAATATCAATAAAACCTGCATCGTCCAAAATTTGCATAGATAATTCTGGGTCAAAGTGGAAGAATGGCACTTCGGGATCCATAAACGGACGGTGGCGTGGCGATAAAATGCTACCTGCTGGGAAAACTAAGCCCGAAAACAGTTCTTGTCCAATTTCAAGTTGTGGTATAGAGTGTGCAATAGCACGGCGCAAATTAACATCGCCCATTCTTGCATCTGGGTTAGGTATAACGCGCATATTTTCACGGTCAAAACCTAAACCTAAGTTGAATGTTAGGTGGCTAAAGCCGTTAATATCTGGGTTTGCCATATACGTAAAGTTTGTTGGGTTTTGGAAGTAAGGGAACTGACTTTGCGGAAACCCTGGCAAAATGTCAAATAACCCCTCTTGTGCGGCGTTTGGTATGCTCATTGGTGGGATAATTTCGTATACGATATACTCAATATATGGCACACCAAGGTGGAAGTTTTCGTTGCGGCGGAACAGGAACGATTCGCCTGGTACATAATCAGCAACTACAAATGGTCCAAAGCCTAATATATTGTGCCTTACGTTATCGTGTGTAGGCATTTCGGTAATAGGTATATGCTCTAAGTGGTGGCGTGGCGCTGGTGTAGACCATAGGTCAAAATGCTCGATACTTTGCGGAAATTCGGTAAAGTGAATAACAAGTTGTCTGTGGTCATCGGAAAGCACCAAGCCAGAAATATAATCCACTTCGCCGTCGCGGTATTCTGGAACACCAACAACACGGTTAATATTGGCACCAAAGCGAACGCCAGTATAATCGGGGTGTGCGATAACTTCATAGGCAAAAACCAAATCGTTTAACGTAAGCGGAACGCCATCGTGCCAGTAAACATCACGTTGCATGGTTAAAGTTAAAGTCATTTCGTCAATGTTAAACTCAACACTTGCAATACCGTCTTGTGCAAAGGTAAGTTGTGGCGTGGCAGCAATAAGGCCGCCGCCGTGAACAAAGTCCGCCGCTCCAGAATCCATAGCTGTAACGGTAAATAGTGGATCTAAAACGCCGCTAAATGTGGTGTTGCTACCAATAGCCCAAAGCAGGGTGTTGCCAACGTGCGGCAAGTTGCCCGTAACCTCGGTTGGAAATTGAGCCAAAACGGCATCAAGAGCCGCCAAAGGACTTTCCATAATGGTTTCTTCGTCAAGTGCATCTTGCACAGCAGTCAACGAGCCGTCTTCAGCTGGCGGTATTGCAGCAGGTGTTTCATCGCCGCCTGTTACTTGTGCGGGGGCATCTGGCGTTGTGTCTGTTGCACAAGCCGTTATTACTAATGCTAAAACTAGCGTGGCTATTATAGCCAAAAATTTTCTTTTCATAATTACTCTCCTTTTTTGGTTGCACACTGTTGTTTTTTTGTGTGCGGTTGTTTGGTTATAGTTGCACTTACTTATATAAACAGAGCAGGTTGCTCTGGTGTTGCTGTTTACTGCTGTTTGCTTTTTTCTTTTGCGAAAGTTTCTGTTAGATATTCGGTTACTAGGCTTACAAATTCCTTGGCGTTTGCTAGGTATTCTGCCGCCTCGGGTTCGGAAACCTCGTAAAAATCTACATAATCGCTGGCGGCTCGTTCTTTCAATGTCTTTTTTATCACTTTGGAAAAACGTTTGTCAAATACGCCCGTTTTAATATAATTTAGGTTAAACCGTGCAATAGCGGTAACGGCAGGGTGTTTCGCTAAATCAAAACATTCTAACGCCAACACCGCCCTCATAGCGTGGAAAACAGCGAAGTAAGAACTGCTTGCAGATGTTTTATTTAAGTCTAATTCTGCCATTTTCTGTGCCGCCTGTATACATTCTTCCGCTCGTTGCAAAAATTCTTTCGCTAAACCCTCAAAGTCGTCCGTTTTTTGCCGTCCTTGTCCATCAATCTCAATCCCCTCGTCCAAAACATTCCTAAAGAACATACTAGCAGTATGAAAGCGGTCAAATATTTCGCAACTAGTTGTGTTGACTGAAATAAGCATATCCATATCATATCCTAAGTAACCAAGTTCATCTTTTATAAATCTCCGCTTATCGCAAGCCTCTTTATGGGGCAAGTTGGCAATTACCATATAGTCAATATCAGATTCATGGTCATAATCGCCACGGGCATA